>JACIWP010000123.1 GCA_014360855.1 Anaerolineae bacterium | reverse complement strand
AAATCAGGCCTATGGTATGGGGCTCAAGAGCTGAGATACTTGCGCCAAATTTCGTTGGGCACAGAGTGGGACACCAGCGCCAGGGCGATGAAGCGCGGCCGGCCGGGCCGGTTTCGCAGGGTCAGGCCGGCTTCCTCCGGCGTGCGGTTGCCCTTGCGCACGTTACAGCGCTGACAGGCCGTCACCACGTTCTCCCAGGTGGTCTCGCCCCCGCGCGAGCGCGGGATGACATGGTCCACCGTCAGCTCGGCCCTGCCAGGGGTTTCGCCGCAGTACTGACAGGTGTAATGGTCGCGGGCCAGGATGGTACGGCGTGTCAGCGGGATTCCCAGCCGGCGAGGGATGCGCACGTAATAGACCAGCCGGATCACCGCCGGCATAGGCATCACCCCGTTCGCAGAGCGCAGTTCCTCGTTCAGGGCCTCGACAATCTCGGCCTTCTCCTTCAACAACAGGACGATGGCGCGCTGCACCGAGACCACATTGATCGGCTCATACGTGGCGTTGAGCACCAGCACGCTGTGTTGAGATACGGCACTCATACATCCTGCCTCGACCGAAGCGTGACAAAAGGCGATTTCCCAATTCGAACCGCATTCTACCCCGCCGGCATGCAGTTTGTCAAATGTGCGGGAGCTCTTACAACCAGCCAGCATGTAGGTGACTGTCACCGGGCTTCAGCGCGGCGCCAGCACCACGAATACGCCGACATGATCCGAAGGCCACAGCCAGCCCCCGCCGGCCGGCTGTGGCCGATCAAACGCCCGCCTGGCCTCTACCACGCGCAGTTCTTCTGCACCGGCGCCGGCCAGGAACACATAATCAATGCGCTTTTCCATCGGCTCCTGCGGGCCGGCGGTCAGCGAGTCCACACAGCAGGTGAATCCTTCCATGTCCGGGTGCGCCGCACGCCACGTATCCAGCCATTCGGGATCCAAAAGCCGCATCTGCGGCATATCCGGAGCGGCGTTGAAATCGCCGGCCACCACAACCGGCTGTGGCGGCAGACCTCTCACCCACTGTGCCAGAAACGCGATCTGCCCGGCATTCGCTTCGGGATGCTCCTGCGTCGTCAGATGCACGGAGACCACCGTCAGCGGGCCGATGGGCGTGCGCACGGCTGCATACAGCGCGATACGCTGTTCAAAGGGGGCCGGCCGCGGTTCCAGCAGTTGGACGCCGGCGTTTTCCAATGGATAGCGGCTGAGAACAGCCTCCCCCTCCTCAAAAAGTATCGCCCAGCGGTTGCCGTTGGCACGGGCGTACACGTAATTCATGCCCAGGCGTTCCGCCAGCCGGCGCGCCACCAATCCCGTTTTCGGTGTCCAGGCCGCCTCCTGCAGAAGGACGATGTCGGCATCCAGTGCCTCTATTTCCCGCGCCACCAGCTCCAGGCGCTCATGGATATACCCGAAGCGGGGGAAATCGTGCAGGAGATTGAGGGAGGCAATGCGCACCTCGGGGGATGGCCGGCCATCCCCCGGTCTGGCACATCCGACGGGACATCCCTCGACATTCCCCGGCCGGCTGACCTGTGAGACCCAGAGCCCTATCAGGGCAAGGGCCGCCAGTACCACAAGGAGGGTTCGGACGCCGCGATGAAGCCTCACCATTTCCGCCATGCCGTGTCAATGGGGTTCAACTGCGCCACGGTGAGTCTCATACTGCGCTCCTGAAGGTTTGGGGGAAATCGCTACCTGCTCTCATCAATGATCTCTGCGATCATTTCCGCCAGCGCCTGGCGGATGGGGGTATAGCGCAGTCCCAGCTCGCGCTCTGCCTTCGAACCATCAAACTCCAGGCCGGCGCGAATGGTGCGGATGGAATCCCACGCCAACTGCCAAATGGGCGGCCGGCCGCTGAGATAGGCCCAGGCGGTCGCCAGCATAGAGGCGGCCAACACCAATGGGGTGGGCATGACCAGACGAGGCAGGGGCACGCCGGCCATCTCGCTCACCATGCGGTTGAACGCTCCCCATGAGAGGCGCTCCTTGCCCAGCAGATACCGCTCGCCAATGGTGTCCGGTTTCTCCAGCGCCAGGATGATCGCCTCCGCCACATCCCGCACATGCACCCAAGTGATGACGCTGTCCTCAAAGACGCGCGCCGGCAGTTCCCGCTTCACCAACTGACGCACATACTGACCGCTGGCCTTCACGTCTCCCGGGCCGAGCACACCGCCCGGATACAGGACAACTAGAGGAAGCCCCGAGGTGCGCTGAAGCTCCCAGGCAATGCACTCGCCGGCATATTTACTGCGGGCATAGGCGCTCAGCAAACGCCTGCCGGCCGGCGCATCCTCCCGGAATGGACGTTGCAGCGGTACGCCATATACCAGGGAAGTGCTGACCAGGACAACTTTGGACACGCCGGCCTGCAGGGCGCACTCCATCACACGGCGCGTGCCTTCGACATTGACATCGTAGTAGCAGCGCGGCCGGCGTTCCCAGAAAGAATACAGCGCCGCCAGATGCACCACCGCGTCGTGCCCCTGCATGCCGGCCAGCACGGCTTCCCTATCGAGGATATCGCCGAACACGAGGCGTGCCCCGGCGCTTTGCAGATATTCCAGCCGGCTCCCCGGCCGTACCAGGCAGGTTATCTCATGCGGGGTGTGGCGCAGGCGGGCGATGAAATGCCGGCCGATGAAGCCCGTCGCACCGGTAACGAAAACCCTCACCGTGCCCCTCGTCAGCGCCGCGCGTAGGTGCCCATCAATTCTCCCTGCGCCAGGATGTGTCCCTGCATGGCCGACTGCACATCCTTTTTGGCGGCGTCAGGCACCAGGTCAAGGAAAATATCCAGGGCATAGAGCCGGAAGAAATAGCGGTGGGTGCCGGCCGGCGGACACGGCCCGCCGTACCCCAACTTGCCCCAACTGTTCTTGCCGTGTCGGGCGCCGCTGGTGAGGGTCTCCAGCGCCGGCACTGCCTCCTCGAGGGAGCGCGCTCCCGCCGGGAGATTGAAGAGCACCCAATGCGTCCAGGTGCCGGCCGGCGCATCAGGATCATCCATGATTAGGACGAAACTGCGCGTGCCGGCCGGCGGTTCGCCCCAGTTCAGCGGCGGGGAGATATCCTCGCCGTCGCAGGTGAAGCGTGCTGGAATAGGCTGGCCGTGCGCGAAGGCCGGGCTGGTAAGGGAAAGGGATACTGCCGGCGCGGAGGGCGTGGTGCGGGCACAGCCGGCAAGGATGATGATCCATCCGGCAGTTATCAGCACATGCAGAAGCCGGCGCATGGCAGACATGCCCATCCTCCTTTCGTGCGAAAAGCCTTTACTCCCCCCACAGCAGATGCACCTCGCTCAGATCATACTCCGCCACCTGGTCAAATTCCACATCCAGAATGCCCATCAGAAAGTGCGGCTCTGCCGCTTCCCAAATGGCATAGCTCGTGAGGCCGTCCGCGCTCATGAACCAATGGCGGAGGCGGATGCCAGGCGGCCGCCGGCGCGCCATCTTCAGCGCGGCGTTGAAGAACGCCAGGTCATCGTTGACGTGGAAGATGACCATATAGAGGTGAGTCTCGTTCTTACCGTAGCCGGCCGCGTTCCTGCTCATGAGATCGCATCTCCGACAATAATGCCCAGCAGACCAATGATCACCCCCACATGCAGGAGCAGGTCACTGGTGGCCAGGACACCCAGGGCGGGGAAAAACTGCACCACGAAGTTCAATATCACCAATACCACGGCGATCAGCACCGGCAAGCCCTTCGGGTCGAACCGCATTTGCCCTACCTCCCCGGCTGTACCTTCTGAGGCTCTCTATCAAAAAAGTATACCACAGCGGCCGGCTCCCGCAACCATCCGCCGGCATTTTTCCCGCTTTCACTCCCCCTGTGGTATAATGCCGGCGATATCCTTGCCAACCCATTTGCCAGAAAGGCGGTGAAGCATGATGCGTACATCGGCCCTCGATGACCTGGCGGTCAATACCATCCGCATGCTTTCCATCGACGCGGTACAGCGCGCCAACTCCGGCCACCCCGGCATGCCCATGGGCGCGGCGGACATGGCCTACACCCTGTGGGCGGACTTCCTGCGGCATGACCCGACCCGTCCCGACTGGCCCGATCGGGACCGCTTCGTCCTCTCCGCCGGCCACGGCGCCATGCTGCTCTACGCGCTCCTGCACCTGGCCGGCTACGACATGACCCTGGAAGACCTGATGTCCTTCCGCCAGTGGGGGAGCAAGGCGCCCGGACACCCGGAATACGGCGCCGCGCCCGGCATCGAAGTCACTACCGGCCCCCTCGGCCAGGGCATCAGCACCGCGGTCGGCATGGCCATCGCCGAGCGCTTCCTGGCCGCCACGTTCAACCGCCCCGGGCATGAAATTATCAACCACTATACGTATGTCATCGCCAGCGACGGCGACTTGATGGAAGGGATCTCCAGCGAAGCCGCCTCGCTGGCCGGCCATCTCAAGCTGGGCAAACTCATCGTGCTCTACGACGACAACGATATCAGCATTGAAGGCAAGACGGACATCACCTTTACCGAGGATGTCGGCATGCGCTTCCGAGCCTACGGCTGGCATGTCCAGCACGTGGATGGGTTCGACCGGCCGGCCATCGCCCAGGCCATCCGCGAGGCCCAACAACGCGCAGATGCCCCCAGCCTCATTATCTGCAAGACCATCCTGGCCTACGGCAGTCCCAACCTGCAGAACAACCCCGAGGCGCACGGCGCCCCATTGGGCAAGGAGGAGGTGATCCTCACCAAGCAGAACCTGGGCTGGCCGGCGGACAAGGAATTCTATGTACCGGAAGAGGTCTACGCGCTCTTTGCGGACTTCCGCCGGCGCTGGACGGCAGAACGCCAGGCGTGGGAGGAGCGCTTTGCCGCCTATGCCCGGGAATACCCGAAAGAGGCAGAGCTTCTGCAAACCCTGTGGAACAATCAACTGCCGGCAGGATGGGAAGAGCATCTGCCGCCCCTGCGCTCGGAGGGTAAAGAAGCGACCCGCAACAGCTCCGGCGTGGTGCTGAACGCCATCGCGCCCTACCTCCCCACCCTGATGGGCGGCTCGGCGGACCTGGCGCCCTCCAACAAAACCTACCTCAAGGGCGCCGGCGATTTCCAGGCCGGCAGTTACCACGGCCGCAACCTGCGCTTCGGGGTGCGCGAGCACGCCATGGGCGCTATCCTCAACGGTCTGGCCCTGCACAAAGGCCCCATCCCGTACGGCGGCACCTTCCTGGTCTTCTCCGACTACATGCGGCCGGCCATCCGCCTGGCGGCCCTGATGGAACTGCCGGTGATCTATGTCTTCACCCATGACAGCATCTTCCTCGGTGAGGACGGCCCCACCCATCAGCCCATCGAGCACCTGGCCGCCCTGCGCGCCATCCCCCATCTGGTGGTCATCCGGCCGGCCGATGCCAACGAAACGGTTATCGCCTGGAAGGTCGCCCTCCAGCGGCGGGAAGGCCCAACTGCGCTCATCCTTTCCCGGCAGAACCTGCCCATCCTGCCGCAAACCCAACAGCACTGCGCCGAAGATCTGCCACGCGGCGCCTATGTGCTTTCCGACCCGCCCACACCTTCCCTGGACATGATCCTCATCGCCACTGGCTCCGAGGTGCATCTGGCGCTTGGCGCCCAGAAAGCACTGCTCGAAAAGGGTATCGCGGCGCGCGTGGTCAGCATGCCGAGCTGGGAGCTTTTTGACGCCCAGCCGCAGGAATATCGCGATGCTGTGCTTCCGCCGGCCGTGCGCCGCCGCCTGGTCATCGAGGCCGGCACCTCTCAGGGCTGGTGCAAATATATCGGCGAGGCCGGCCGCACCCTGACCATAGACGGCCGTTTCGGCGCCTCGGCGCCGGCGGAGGTCCTGGCAGAAAAGTTCGGCTTCACCGTGGACAACGTGGTGCGCATCGCCCTCAGCATGATGTAAGGGGAAAAGTCCCGACCCGCGGGGCTATCCCCCGCGGGTTTTCTGTTTCCCTTTCATGTGGTACCTGGTATATACCAGACAGGCGGCACTTGACGAAAACAGAGAATGGTATATACTTTTTCTTACTTTCCAGTAAGTGGATTCCTGCCGTGAGCTGGACGCGCGAAGGACTGAATCTGCCCCTGCAGTGTGACACTGTCATCTTCGACGTGGACGGGGTGCTCATTGACGATTCCACCAGCTACTCCGCCACCATCAAAGCGGTTGTGCGTCATGTCGTGCATCTCATGCACCGCCGGCCGGAGGGCCTCAGCCAGGTCGAAGATCACGATATCCGCGCCTTCAAGGCCGCCGGCGGCTTTAACGACGACTGGGTGCTCAGCTACACACTGGCCGGCATCCTGCTGGCCTGGCCGGGCGAGGCACGTCCGGACCTGCCGGCCATTGCCCGGGAGAGCGCCGGCCGCGGTGTGGATTGGGTGCGGGCACACTACTTCCCGCATGTTCCGCTCGATTTCGAGCAGGTCCGTCAGCTCTGCCTGGAATACTTCTGGGGAGAGGACCTGTTGTCCGAAAAGATGGGCCTGCGGGCATTGTATTATCACGGGCCGGGGTTCGTGCGGCAGGAACGTGCCCTGGTGCCGGCCGACTTCCTTCAGCGGCTGAGGGCCGCCGGCGTCCAGCGCTTCGGCATCATCACCGGGCGCGACCATATCGAGCTTGGGGTTGCCCTGGAGACGCTGGGATGGGACGAGAGGGCGTTTGCCGGCATCGTCACCGCCGACCACGTGCGCAAACCCGACCCGCGCGCCCTGCATATGGCGCTGGAAGCCCTCCAGCCGCGCCGCGCATTGTACATAGGCGACACCGGCGATGACCTACAGATGATGGAGAACTACCGCCGGCAGTATGCCGGCCCCCCGTGCCTGTTCGCCATGGTAGTGAGGGACCGCATGCCGCGGGAGGGTGCGCCGGCGGGGGTGGATATAATTCTGGAACGGGCAGAGGACATCCTGGCCTTACTGGGTGCGTAACATCCCGACACCATCGTTTTTCGCACGACAGGAGCAAGCAGATGTCATCAACGGTTCTGGCCGGCATCCTGGTCGTCATTGCGCTGGGATTCGACTTCTTCAACGGCATGCACGACAGCGCCAACATCGTGGCGACTGCTATCTCATCGCGCGCCATCTCCCCACGGCGGGTGATGGTGCTTACCGCGCTGTGTGAGTTCGTCGGGCCGCTGATCTTCGGTGTTTCGGTTGCCACCACCGTTGGCGATAAAGTCGTGGCCGCCAATACGATCACCATCGCTGTCACGCTGGCCGCCCTGCTCGCCGCCATCATCTGGAACATCATCGGCATCCGGTTGGGCATTCCAGCCAGCAGTTCGCATGCCCTGCTCGGAGGCATCCTGGGGGCGGCGGTGTTCGGGTACGGCGTATCCATCGTGAAGATGGACGGCCTGATCACCGTGCTTATCTCGTTGTTCGTGTCACCCCTGCTGGGGCTGATTGGCGGCTACATCATGATGAAACTGTTCCTGTTCCTGGCGCGCGGCGCATCGCCGCGGATCAACCACTGGCTCAAGCGGGCGCAGATCCTCACCACCGCCGGCCTGGCCCTCAGCCACGGCGCCAACGACGCGCAGAAGACGATGGGCGTCATCACCATGGGCCTGGTGGCAACCGGCCTTCTGCCGAGCTTCCAAGTGCCCACCTGGGTCATTCTGTCGGCCGCCGGCGCCATCGCCCTGGGCACCTACATGGGCGGCTGGAACGTCATCAAGACCCTGGGCGCCAAGTTCTATAAGGTGCGCCCCATGCACGCCTTCACCTCCCAGGTAACGTCGGGCATTATCATCATGGCTGCCTCGATACTCGGCGGCCCCGTCAGCACCACCCAGGTGGTCAGCTCCAGCATCATGGGCGCCGGCTCCGGCCAACGCATTTCGCAGGTGCGCTGGAAGGTCGGCCGGGACATCCTCATCGCCTGGGTGCTGACCATACCCGTCACAGCGATACTGGCCGCCCTGCTGTACATGCCGATTTCTCTCCTGGTTCGCGCACCCTAAGGGTTCGCTTAGCACAAGGGGGTTTCCTATGGGACTGAAAGAATTCTTCAAGCCGAGACAGGACAACTTCATCCGCCTGCTCATCCAACAGGCGGAGCAAACCGCCATTGGGCTGGATGCCCTGCATGAATATATGAAAACCCGCGACCCAGCCCATGCTCAGCGCGTCATCCAGGCGGAGAAAGATGCCGACGAACTGCGGCGCATCCTGATCGACGAGCTTCACCGCACCTTCGTGACGCCCATCGACCGGGAAGACATCTTTCGGCTCTCGCGCGCCATCGATGATATCCTCGACTACGCCTATTCCACTGTGGATGAGATGCAAATCCTGAACGTGGAGCCGAACGAGCACCTGTGTCATATGACGGCACTGCTGGCCAAAGCCGCCCGGGAAATTTACATGGCGATGCAGAGGCTCCAGGAGCATCCCAAGGTGGCGGCGGAGCATGCGGTGCGGGCCAAGGATATTGAGAACCGGGTGGAAAACGCCTATCGCGAGGCGCTGGCAGACCTGTTCCGGGACCCTTCTGATTTGAACAAAGTAGTCCAGATGTTGAAGCTTCGCGAGGTGTATCGCCATATCAGCAACTGCGCCGACCGCGGGGACGAGGCGGCCAACATCATCGGAGACATTGTGGTGGAGACCACCTGAGCCTGCGCCGGCCGGCGGCACCCCACCGCGCCTCGGGCCCACGCTTCCGCACGGCGCCTTCCCGCGCGCCTCCCTGGCGCCGGTTGATAGAACCTGCCCATACATAACACCAGGGGCGAGGTCACCCTGTCCGCCAAAGGAAAAACATGGCCAGAGGCGGCACAA
>JACIWP010000122.1 GCA_014360855.1 Anaerolineae bacterium | reverse complement strand
CGGATGTGGACCTGGACGTGATCGCGCGGGAGACGCCGGGATTTGTAGGAGCGGACCTGGAGAACCTGGTGAACGAGGCGGCCATCCTGGCGGCGCGTCGCAACAAGAAGGCCATCGGGATGGCGGAACTGCAAGAGGCCATCGAGCGGGTCATCGCCGGCCCGGAGCGCAAGAGCCGGCTCATCTCCGAGGAAGAGAAGCGCGTCATCGCTTACCACGAGGCCGGCCATGCCCTGGTGCGGCATTTCCTGCCGCACTGCGACCCGGTGCACAAGGTCAGCATCATCTCCCGCGGCATGGCGGTCGGCTATACGCTTTTCCTCCCGCAAGACGACCATCTTCTGCAGTCCCGCGAGAAGTTTTATGACGAGATTGCCAGCATGCTGGGCGGGCGCGCGGCGGAGGAAATCGTGTTCAACGAGATGTGGACCGGCGCCAGCGATGATCTCGAACGGGCCACGCGGTTGGCCAGACGCATGGTCAAGGAATACGGCATGAGCGAGAAGCTCGGCCCGATGACCTTCGGCCAGAAGGAGGAGCTGGTCTTCCTGGGACGGGAAATCGGGGAGCACCGCAATTACAGCGAACAGATCGCCCGATTGATTGACCACGAGGTACGCACAATCATCTCCCAGGCGTACGAACAGGCGAAGGTTATCCTGCGGGAACATCGGACAGTGCTGGATGCGGTCGCCCAAAAGCTTATTGAGCAGGAGACGCTGGATGGCGATACATTCCGCTCGCTCGTGGAATCTATGCTGGCGGCGGAACAGCGGGCAGTAGGGGCGGAGAAGGAGGCTCGGCCGGCATGAACGAGGTCCCCCTCTTCGACAACCTGCGCCCCGGGCTTCAGGCCGAATACTCCTTGGTGGTGGAGCAGGAACACACCGCCCGGCATCTGGGGAGCGGCGGCGTGGATGTGCTGGCGACCCCAGAAATGGTGCGCATGATGGAGCGCGCCGCCGTGATGGCGGTGGACCACCTTCTGCCAGATGGATACCGCACGGTGGGCGTGCGAGTGGACGTCACCCACAAGGCGCCGACCCCTTTGGGCATGACGGTCACGGCGCGGGCGGAGCTGATCGCGGTAGACGGCCGGCGGCTGACCTTTCGCGTCACCGCCGCGGACGAGCGGGAAGTGGTCGGTGAGGGCATACACGAGCGGGCGATCATCGCCCTGGACCGCTTCGCCCGCAAGATCGAGGAGAAGCGCGGCCTGAAAGGGCAGTAAGGGACGCGCCGGCGGCTATGGCAACAGCTTGACCTCCGGCCCCCAGGTAATGCGCTCCATCAGCCAATCCGCATAATGGGTCTGCAGGGTGATAACCTGCGCCATCCGGTTATCATCCACGAGCTTGACATAAATTGACCACTGGCCATCGCGATCCGAGAGGAACGCGATGGCTTTGCCATCCGGTGACCACGCCGGCAGTCCGTCGCTGGCAGGATGCACGGTGAACCGGCGTAACCCCTGACCGTCTGCGCCGATCAGATAAATCTCCCAGTTGCCGTCGCGGTTGGACATGAAGGCGAGGCGGGTGCCGTCCGGCGACCAGGCGGGGAAGCCGGCGCTGGGGTCCAACAGGATCGCCTGGCGCGCCCCATCGGCAATACGGTACAGATAGATGCCGCATTGATTGCCGCTCTCGTCACACCCTTTGTAGGCAATGGTATCGCCGCGCGGAGACCACGCCGGTGTCTGGCCTGGGATGAGGGGGCGCGGCTCCGCCTCCCCGCCGGCCCAGGTGGTGAACAATGTCCACACCCGCTTGCTCATGCGGTCTGACGTAAAGACCACCTCCTGGCCATCGGGCGAGAAGGACGGGTACAAATCTTGGGTGTACGAGGTGATCAGGTGGAACGCCGGCGGGACGCCGGCGCTCAAGTCAATCACGTAGAGCCCCAGGGTACCGACGCCGCTGAGCGCGCGCACCACCAACTGCCTGCCACTGCGATCCACTTGAGGATGGTGGACGCCGGCAAACACCTCAATCGGCGCAGAGCCGGTAAGCCCGACGGCGTACAGGACATATTCACGGCGGACGTCATCGTACACCGCGTAGTATATCTGCCCGCTCAGGCCCAGTTCGCGGAGCGCGGCGGCATTTTCACCCGCCGGCATCGGCGTCCCCGGCGTCGCCTCTGGTGAAGGCGTCCCCGTCCCCTCCGCGGGGGAGGGGGGCGGCACGTTGCGCTGACAGTAATCCACCATCTGATCGCGTTTCTGCACCACCTGCGGTTTGGCCTGCAGATTGGCGGCATTAGTGTACTGCTCGGCGGCCTGGCACCAGGCGCCCTGTTCCGCCAACATATCCCCGTAGGCGACATAGGCGTTGAAGAGCCGGCTGGCAACGTCCTTGTAGTCCGGCCGAGCACGATACAAGGAGGCAAACCCCTCTACCGCCTTCTGCCAATCCGCTCCCCAGAAGCCAATGGCTGAGAGATAGCCGGCGGCCAGCTCGCGCTCGCGCTTCACCACCTGGTCATCCGGCCGGATGGCCAGCGCCAGGTCGAAGAGCCGGAGCGCCTCCTCCATCCGATCTTCTCCAACCAGCCGCAGTGCCTCCTGGTAATAGCACTGGAAGAGCAGGTCGGCGATCAATTCAGGTTCGTAATTGGGGTCAACCTTCAGGATATCGTTGATGCGGTCTACCGCGTCCATGTATTGGCCGGCCTGAAACAGGGATCGCGCCTCTGCCAGCCAGGCGCTCAGTGGGGGCGGTGTACCTTCGCCTTGTTCCACGGCCGGCGTCATCGTTGGCAGGGGAACAGAAGTGGGGGTAGGGATGGCCTCCAGATACACCTGGCTTTCGCGCAGACGCTGCCAGGCCGGCTGGAAATCGGGCCGCAGTCGGATAGCCTGCTCGAACTCGGCCTGGGCCAGCTCATATTCGCCGGCCTCCATATGCGCCACGCCGGCGCGGTAATGCTCCAGTGCTTCCGTCTGGAGACGCTCCTCCCGGTCTTTCAAGCCGTCAAAATAACCAAGGACGCCGGCGCCCACCACCAATGCCAGCGCAATGGCCAGGAAAATCACCACGATCAAGAGCCAGTTCGGCTTCAAGGGGACAGGAGCGGCCGATGCCGGCGGGGGAACCCGCGTGGGTTCCTCTGGCGGGACGTTGCTCCAGCGGCGCGGCGCCCGGGGCGGTGTGGAACTCGGTTTCATGTATGTGACCTCTTTCCAGAGGCGGGAACTCTGGGTATCCCTAATTTCAGGGGTAGTAATAGCCCTGCCAGCGTTCCTCGCTCCCATTCTCTGCGAGAAGGTGTAGCGAGAAGAGAGAGCCGGCCATCGGCTCCTCTCCCCACGGGAAAATTATTTCTATCACACGACCAGGGGGATTGTCAAGATGAGCGCGGCCAATCTCCCTGTCATCCACGCCCAGCACCGCAGTGCCGCGCAAAGGGGCGGCCGGCCAGATACGAAGGCCCAGCTCCTTTGCGTCCGAATCCCACGTCACGCGCACGGCACCGGAAGGGCCGGCGGCAGTCAGCCCATTCAGGCCGGCGACAGGGAACCAGGTTTCCTGCCAGCGAAGCTGTTCCCCCGGGGCAAGGGGCTGGGGTTCCCCGAAGGCTGGCGTCAGCCCCCCGTGAAGCTCGACGTAATATGAGCCGTCATCGGTCCACAGGGAGGCCGGCAGTCGGGCCGACGGGCCGCCGAATCCAAAGGCTTTGACGCCGTGCGCAATCTGCGGGGGGAATGCCCGCACCAGGCCAATGTCAGCGGACGCGTCGTAGACGCCGGCGAAGCCGAACTCCGTCTGCGGCCAGGCGAACACCCCCAGCCAGCCCTGCCAGGTGTTGGGGAAGCTCCAGTCGGTTCCCTGCCAGTACGGCCAGGAGATGCTCTCGCCGGCCGGCGGAAGCCGGGGGTCGCTGGTGGAGTGAATGAGCGCGTGACGCGCCGGCAGGAAAAAGCGCAGGGAAGGCGCGGCGTCCGGGGAATCACCCGCCGGTATCATGGCATTGCTCCAGAACTGCACCGGCAGTGTGGAGACAGTATCGTTGTGCAGGGTGATGTGGAGGAGGAAGCGCGCCTCGCCGGCCGGCAGGATCACGTCCACCTGCGCCCGCAAGCGCTCCTGATCCGTCGAATCCGTCAGACGCACTCTCCCTTCCCGGCCCGCAGTGACAATCTCGGCCTGCCAGGGTACGGCCGATTCGTACCCATGTTCTTCTACTGGCAGGCAAAATTCGATGCCGCCGGCGGCCAGCCACCATCCCTGCTCCGGTGGTCCCCAGTGGGTGGGCTTCAGCACGGCATTCTGATAGAGCAGGTTCCGGCCCGCGGCCTTCAGCGAGCATTCATAGATGCGTCCGCCCAGCTCGGGAATGATACTTATCCGCAGATAGGCATTCTCCATCACGATCAGCTCATACTGGCGCGGTGCCGGCCGCGGCGCGGATGACTCATACGCATCCCAATCGAGACGCCAGATAGGCATACGGTATTGGGAGGAGGATTCCTGACGCAGAAAGTCCTTGTACGGGTACGTCGCAATCGTCACCGTGGTACGGTACACCCGCACCGCCGGCGGCGGTGCGGACGTCGGGGAAGGGGTCGGCGGCTGCACGGCTGTCACAGCAGATGTAGGTGTTGGCATGAGCTGTGCCGGCAGGGTGTCCGTGGGCGAAGGGGAAGGCCGGCGGGTAGGAGTGCTGGTCGGCGTGTGTATAGGCGCCGGCAGGGTAGGCGAGGGGACGGATACAGGAGAGGTGACGGCCGTCGGTGAACTGGAGGGGCCGGCTGTGGCAGATGGCGCGCTGGAAGTACCGCCGGCGCAGGCCGAACAGAGCGCCAGCAGGACAACCACCAGCATCGCCCCAATATCGAAAGAGGAATGCACGCGAAGCTCCGTGACGCGGATGGTGATGCCCCACCCTCACATCTGGAACAGCTCGTGGCGGGCAAGCTGGAGATGGCGCTGAGTCAGGACGTTCAGCGCCTTCTCCGCAAAGATGAAATCCTCCGCCAAAGTGCGCAGGAGCGTGTCCATGCCCTCGACGCGCGCCTGTTCGTGTTCGGAGGCCAGACGGTAAAAGGCCTGGCCGTGCGATTCGTAGTCCTCCAGCCGCGTCAGGAGCTGGGAACGGGCCCGCCAGCGCGCCAACTGTTGGGCTGGATAGCGCCGGCTCGGGTCAATATGCTCGGGAAACACGCCGGCCAGGAACAAGCACACTTCTCCAATGCGCCGGTAGGCGCCGTAGCGGAAGGCCGGCTCCAGGCTCTCCGCATAGCGAATCATGTTTTCCACATCCAGTTCGCTGGCGCGAACCCGGTACCAGACCCCGCGGCGCACTCGCATGCGGATGGTGACGCTCTCCACCCGGGTGAAGGATGCCAGCATCTGCGCCAGGTAATCCCGGATGGCCTCATCCTGCAGGAGCTCCACCACCTTCTCTGTATCGAACAGGATGACCTTTTGCCGGCTGCGCAGTTCCACCGTAAAGGCTTCCTGCGCCAGCTCGCGAGTAACGCGGCGCAGAAGGATGGTGAAATAGAGCCAGGGGGAAAGCTCGACCACCAGCTCCTTTTCGCGGACCACCCGCTGGAATACCCGCTCATCGTCGAGCAACTGCTCCAGCAGAGCGGTATCCCCCCGGATGGCACGCGCCACCTTCTCGCGATCCGGCCGGCCCGGCATCACCGTATCTACCAGGAACAACAGGTCTGTCCAGCTCAACCGATACTGCCACATCCCCACACGAACCAGGAACACGTTTCAGAGATATACTTTCACACATGGTGCGGGCATACCCGGCACCCCACATACGCCAGGCTTTTCCACTACCTATACCTATTAAAATTATAGCGGTTGGCAGGAAAGGCGCAAACCTTATCCATGCAAATTCACGTACCGATAGTGGCAGCTATCTGTCAGCTGGCTGGGTGCTCATCTGGTCCCTGGTGGCGCCGGCCTGTGCGGCGACCAAGTAGCAGAAGAGGGTGAGTACGTCAGCATACAGCATGATGGACAGCAGCGTTTGTCTCAATGTCCGTCCTAGAGGGTATCGGAGTGATGCCATGATTCCCCACTCGTACCTCAGGAGCATCTTCGGCGGGTTATTTGCTACAGGGAGTTGCAAAAGGCTCTCAAATATGATAAGATTTTCACAGAGAGTCAACGGTTTCGAGAATCATATCTGGCCCAACATAGCGGAGCTTATACTTATAGGGGAGAGAGGGAGCACATGTCTGAAGTTTTGTTCAAAAAGGTAGATTATACCGTGAACAAATTGCTGGAAGATATTGAAATGGGCAATATCGGCCTACCCGATATTCAAAGACCCTTTGTCTGGAACACGACCAAGGTTCGCGATTTGTTCGACTCGATGTATCGCGGTTTTCCCATTGGATACTTGCTCTTTTGGGAGAATGGCCTCCCAGGCGAGCATAGAGTTATTGGGGTTGACCAAAAGAAGAGGGCTCCTAATTTGCTCATTGTAGACGGTCAGCAAAGGCTCACCTCCTTGTATGCGGTCATGAAGGGTGTGCCTATTGTTGACAAAGACTTTCGAAAGATAAGACTACGCCTGGCCTTTCACCCTTTAACCCAGCAGTTTGAAGTGACCAATCCGGTCATCGAGAAAGATGTGGAGTGGCTACCGGACATCAGCGTGCTCTGGCAGAGTTCGACAAAACTGCTGGCGTTTGTCAACCAGTTTATGGAGCGGCTTGCAACCAAACGTCCTCTGTCGGAAAGAGAGCGTGAGCAGATTTATCAAGCAATTGATCGGTTGGTAGACTTACAGAAATACCCTCTCACTGCGCTCGAGGTCTCTGCAAACGTCAAAGAGGAGCAGGTAGCGGACATTTTTGTGCGTATCAATAGTCAGGGTACACCGCTTAACCAAGCCGATTTCATCCTAACACTAATGTCAGTCTTCTGGGATGAAGGACGAAAGGATCTGGAAGATTTTTGCCGAGCCGCCAAAGAACCATCTGATGACGGCAAACCCTCACCATACAACCCATACTTCCATCCCGGTCCGGACCAGTTACTGCGTGTAAGCGTCGCATTGGGCTTTCGGCGGGCGAGATTGGAGTATGTGTACTCTCTGTTGCGCGGCAAAGACCTGGAGACAGGAGAATTTTCCTCTCAGCGGCGTGATGAGCAGTTCGGTATACTCCGTAAAGCTCAGGCCGATGTGCTAAATCTGCAGAACTGGCATGAGTTCTTCAAGGTGCTGAATCTGGCAGGATATATTCATCCTAAAATGATCTTGTCAGAAACCGCAATTGTATATACATATGCCCTTTGGCTCATTGGGAAGAAGGACTTTCATGTAGAGCCGTATGCTTTACGGAGGGTCATGGCTCAATGGTTTTACATGGTTGCCCTCACAGGCCGTTATACCGATTCTCCTGAGAGCCGCATGGAGCAGGACCTTGCTATGCTACGTGACCTGTCCAAACCAGAAGAGTTTCTGAGTATATTACGGCAACAAATAGATGCGGTCTTCACCCGGGACTTCTGGGAGGTGACCCTACCCAATCAACTTGTGACAGCTTCCGCGAACAGCCCATATCAATCGGCCTTTTTCGCCGCCCTTTGCATTCTGGATGCCCCCGTGCTATACTCAAACATGAAGGTTCGGGATCTGCTGAACCCAACTATCCATGGAACCAAAAGGGCTTTAGAGCGTCATCATCTATTCCCTAGGAAATATTTGAAAAGGTTGGGAATTAAAGAACAGCGGTATATCAATCAGGTTGCGAATTACGACTTGGTGGAATGGAAGGACAATATTGACATCAGCGATCAGCCGCCGGCACAATATGTGCCGGCGTACGAGCGCAGATTCTCCCCCCAACAGCTATCCCAGATGTATAGACTGCATGCCCTGCCAGATGGATGGTATCACATGGATTATCATCAATTCTTAGAGGAGCGCCGAAAACGGATGGCAGCCATCATCCGCGAAGGATATGAGCATTTGACCAGCATATAGGGTCAATGATAGTCGACCATGAGCCTTTTGACATTGGGAATCATTCCTACCCTTGGCCTAAGATATTTTTTCCAACACTCTCACAGCTACGAGGTGAGAAATCGAATACTAGCCCAAATATTTTCTCGGGAGGCCGGCAATGAAAGTAGCGATTCTCGTCGAGGACATGTATGAGGACGTCGAGTTCTGGTACCCCTATTACCGGATGAAGGAAGCCGGCGCGGAGGTCGTCGTAGTAGCCCCCAAGGCGGGCGCAACCTATAACAGCAAGCACGGCTATCCGGCGGTCAGCCAGCTTTCTGGCGCCGAGGCCAGCGCCGATGAGTTCGACGCGGTGATCGTGCCCGGCGGTTTCTGCCCGGATCGCCTGCGGCGCGATCCCAATATCCTGCGCTTCGTCGCGGATATGGACAAGAAAGGCAAGGTAGTGGCGGCTATCTGCCACGCCGGCTGGGTGCTCATCTCCGCCAAAATCATCAAGGGCCGCAAGGCCACCAGCGTGAGTGCCATACGGGATGACATGGAAAACGCCGGCTGTATCTGGCTCAACGAACCGGTGGTCGTGGATGGCAATTTGATCACCTCTCGGGTACCGGATGACCTGCCGCATTTCCTGCCGGCCATTATCAAGGCGCTGAAGCTGGCATAACACCTCTCGGCCGCCCATGGAACAGCTCAACCCTATCCTACAAGCCTTCCTGGCACCTGTTTCACCTGGGCGATGACCGCCGCCGGCGCCGCCGGCGTCTTTGCCACGCGCCAGGTCAGCCAGAAACTGCTGGACCTGATGCTGGGCTTCGCCGCCGGCGTGATGATTGCGGCCAGCTACTGGTCCCTGCTGGCGCCGGCCATCGAACTGAGCGCGGAAATGGGAGGAGCGCCCTCCTGGATGCCGGCGGCCGCCGGCTTTCTCCTGGGGGGCGCCTTCCTCC
>JACIWP010000121.1 GCA_014360855.1 Anaerolineae bacterium | reverse complement strand
GACCACCCCGATGGTCGCCTTTAAGATCGGGGAGAAGATCGCTGACCCGCTGAGCATGTATTTGACCGACATCTTCACCCTGGCGCCGTCGCTGGCCGGCATCTGCGGCATGGTGGTGCCGTGCGGCCTGGCGGACGGGATGCCGGTCGGCATGCAGATACTGACCGGCGCGTTTCAGGAACCCACCGCCCTGCGTGTCGCCTATGCCTATGAGCAGGCCACGGAATGGCATAAACTGCGTCCGCCGCTGGACGGAAAGGCAGAGGACAAGGAGGTCGTGAGACAGTGAAGGTCATCATCCCGCTCGCCGGCTTTGGGACGCGACTGCGTCCGCATACCTACACCAAGCCCAAACCCCTGGTGAACGTGGCCGGCAAGCCCGTCCTGGGCCATATCCTCGATAAGCTCGAGGGGCTGGATATCGAGGAAATCATCTTTATCACCGGCTACCTTGGCGACAAGATCGAGCAGTACGTCTCGCAGAACTATACCTTCCGGGCGCGCTATGTGGAGCAGAAAGAGCTGAAGGGACAGGCCCATGCCATCTGGCTGGCCAGGGAGCATGTCGCCGGCCCAGTGCTTATTATCTTCGTGGACACCATCTTCGAGGCCGACCTGAAGCCCCTCGAGCAGTTGACCAGCGACGGTGTCATCTTCGTCAAAGAGGTCGAGGACCCGCGGCGCTTCGGGGTCGTTACCATTCAGGACGGCATTATCACCCGCTTCGTGGAAAAGCCCAGTGAGCCCATCTCCAACCTGGCGGTCATCGGGGTGTATTATCTGAAGGACGCCAAACACCTGTTCGCCTGTATTGACGAGCTGATTGCCCGCAACATCCAGACCAAGGGGGAGTACTTCCTGGCCGATGCCCTGCAGTTGATGGTGGAGCAGGGGGCGCGGCTGAACGCCTGGCCGGTGGAGGTATGGGAGGACTGTGGGACGCCCGAGGCGGTGCTTCATACCAACCGCTACCTGCTGGAAAGGATCTCCCATCAGGAGCCGACGCCCAATTCCTGCATCGTGGTGCCGCCGGCCTATGTCCATCCCACCGCCCGCATTGAGCATTCGGTTATCGGGCCGTACGTGTACATCGGCGCGCACTGCCGCGTGGAATCATCCATCGTCGGGCCCTATGTCAGCCTGGCGGATCAAGGGGAGATTTACCGCTCGCTGGTGAACGACTCCATCATCAACAAGGGCGCGCACATCGAGAATGCCATGCTGACCCGCTCCCTCATCGGGGATGAGGCGCGGGTGCGGGGCAGCTTCGAGAGCCTGAACGTGGGGGACTCGTCCCAGGTGGATTCGGCCGCCGGCCTTGTGCCGCACCTGTAGGAGGGCGCGCATGGTGGAACTGTTCGCCCGGGCCGTGCAGGTGGAATGCTATTCCGGCTACACCTATGCCCAGGAGCCGCGCGCGGTCATCATGGAGGGCCAGCGGCATGAGATCCTTCGCATCACCGCACGCTGGCGCACACCGAGCGGGCCGGCCTTTCGCATCGAGACCTCCACGGGGCCGCATATCCTGCAGTACGACGAGACCATGGACGTGTGGACGTTGGCCAGCCCAGCGCCGGCGGAAGGGGCAGAAGAACAATCAGGAGGAGAGGATATATGATTTCATCGAAAGTCGCAGAGCGTGTGGCGAGCATCCCGCCTTCCGGCATCCGCCGCTTCTTTGACATCGCGGCGACCATGCAGAATGTCATCTCCCTGGGCATCGGGGAGCCGGATTTCACCACGCCGGCGCATATCATTGAGGCCGGCATCGAGGCCCTACGCCGCGGGGAGACCCATTATACGTCGAATGCCGGCATCTTCGAACTGCGCCAGGCCATTGCGGAGAACATCGCGCGCCTGTACGGTGTGCAGTACGACCCGGCCAAAGAGATATTCATCACCGTGGGCGTCTCCGAGGGCTTGTACCTGGCCCTGACCGCCCTGCTCAACCCCGGCGAAGAGGTGATCGTGCCGGAGCCCTGCTTCGTGGCCTATGTGCCGGAGGTGGTGCTGGCCGGCGGCGTGCCGGTGCGCATCCCCACCTGGGTCGAGAACAACTTCGAGGTCACGGCCGAGGAGATCGAACGGGCCATCACCCCGCGCACCAAGGCCCTCTTGATCGGCTATCCCAACAACCCCACCGGCGCGGTCATGAGCCGGGAGCGGCTGATGGCCATCGCCCAACTGGCGGAACGATATGACCTGGTGGTCATCTCCGACGAGATTTATGACCGGCTGGTATACGGCGTGGAGCATATCTGCTTCGCCTCCCTGCCGGGCATGCGCGAGCGCACCATCGTGCTCCAAGGCATGTCCAAGGCCTATGCCATGACGGGCTGGCGCGTGGGCTATGCCGCCGGCCCGGCCGAGCTCATCGCCCCCATGCTCAAGATTCACCAGTACACCATTATGTCGGCGCCGACCGTGGCGCAGATCGCCGCCCTGCGCGCCCTGAAACACGGGGAAGAGGACGTGCAGTACATGCGCGAGATGTACGACCGCCGGCGCCGGCTCATCGTGGCCGGCCTGAACAACATCGGCCTCTCCTGCTTCGAACCGAAGGGCGCCTTCTACGCCTTCCCCTGCATCCGCACCACCGGCCTCAGCTCCATGGAGTTCTCCGAACGCCTGCTGATGGAGGAGAAGGTGGCGGTGGTGCCGGGGAGCGCCTTCGGCGAATGCGGGGAGGGGTTTGTGCGCTGTTCCTATGCCTCATCGCTGGAAAACATCGAGGAGGCGCTGAACCGCATGGCGCGCTTCGTCCAGCGCCACCGGGAGGTGTAGCGCCGGCGATCCCGCTGAAAGCGTTACGGGAGGGACAGTTTTGGAGTACGAAGCCATCATCGGACTGGAAGTACACGCCCAACTGCTCACCCGCTCCAAGATGTTCTGCGGGTGCAGTGCGGACTATGCTGCCGCGCCGCCCAACACCCATGTCTGCCCGGTCTGCCTGGGCATGCCGGGGGTCCTGCCGGTCATCAACAAGCGCGCCGTGGAATACACCATCATGACCGGCCTGGCGCTCAACTGCAAGATCGCCGAGTTCTCGCGCTTTGCCCGCAAGAACTATCCCTACCCGGACCTGATGAAAGGCTATCAGATTTCCCAGTACGAGGAGCCGCTGTGCTACGACGGCTGGCTGAACATTGATGTGGACGGCGTGAGCAAGCGCATCGGCATTATCCGCGTGCACCTGGAGGAGGACACCGCCAAGCTGACCCATGTCGGCGAGTACAGCTTGATCGATGTGAACCGCTCCGGCGTGCCGCTGATGGAGATCGTCAGCCGGCCGGATATGCGCACCCCCGAAGAGGCGCGCCAATACCTCATCAAGCTCCAGCAGATCCTGCGCTACCTGGGTGTGTGCACCGGCAACATGGAAGAGGGGGCCATGCGCTGTGAGGCCAACATCTCCCTGCGGCCGGCGGGCTCCCAGGAATGGGGCACTAAGGTCGAGATCAAAAACCTCAACTCCTTCCGCTCCGTCAAACTGGCCCTGGAGTACGAGATCGCCCGCCAGACCGAGCTCCTGGAGCGCGGTGAGCGCGTCCGACAGGTCACCGTCGGCTGGGACGAACAGCGCAACGTGACCTTCGTCCAGCGGAGCAAAGAAGAGGCCCACGACTACCGCTATTTCCCCGAGCCGGACCTGCCGCCGCTGTACATCTCGCCGGAGTGGCTGGAGGAGATTCGCTCGCGGCTGGTGGAACTGCCCGATGCCAAGCAGGAGCGCTTTGCGCGCGAGTACGGCCTGGACCCCAAGGACGCGGCGGTGCTGGTGGCGGAGCGCGAGATCGCCGATTATTATGAGGCCTGTGTGAGGGAATATGGGGACCCGGTCAAGGTCTGCCACTGGATCAGCGGGGAGCTGTTCCGCCTGCTGAAGGCCACCGAGACGCCGGTGACGCAGGTGAAGATCACGCCGGCGCATCTGGCGGAACTGCTGAAGATGGTGGACGCCAACACCATTAACCTGAACACCGCCAAGCTGGTCTTCGACGAGATGTTCCAAACCGGCCGGCGGCCCCAGGACATCGTCCAGGAGAAGGGCCTGGCCCAGATCTCCGACGCGGACGAGCTTCTGCGCGTGGTACAACAGGTGATCGAGCAGAACCCGGAGCCGGTCCAGCAGTACCTGAAGGGCAAGGAACAGGTGCTCAGCTTCCTGCTTGGCCAGGTGATGCGGGCCACGCGCGGCAAGGCCAATCCAAAACTTGCCGGCGAATTGCTCCGCCGTTCACTAAAAGGGGAATAATTTGGAATCTTTCCCCTGAGGTGGTATAATTTGGGCCGGGCAGGCAACGGCGCCTGAATTTACGGATATGACGCGACAGCCGCCGCTTTGCCGCCCGTTCTCTATCCAAAAAAGAGGAACGGGCGGTGCTGTGTGTGCGACGAGGCAGTTGGGATACAGTATATTGAGATATTGTAAAGAGGCAATACCATCATTTTCAGAAAAGGGAGACCCACTATGCCAGAGAAACCGAATCCCTTCGAAATCGCTCAGCGCCAGTTGGATATGGCCGCGCAGATCCTCCGCCTGGACCCCGGTGTGCATGCGCTCCTGCGAGAACCCATGCGCGAACTGCATGTCACCATCCCGGTGCGCATGGACGATGGCACGGTCAAGGTGTTCAAGGGCTTTCGCGTACAGTACAATGATGCGCGCGGGCCGGCGAAAGGCGGCATCCGCTTCCACCCCGAGGAGACCATTGATACCGTGCGCGCCCTGGCGGCCTGGATGACCTGGAAGACCGCCGTGGTGGATATCCCCCTGGGCGGCGGCAAGGGCGGCATCATCTGCAACCCGAAGGAGATGTCCCAGGGCGAGCTGGAGCGCCTGAGCCGCGGTTACATCCGCCAGGTGGCCCGCATCATCGGGCCGGATAAGGACGTGCCGGCGCCCGATGTCTATACCAACCCACAGATCATGGCCTGGATGCTGGATGAATATGAGGTGATCACCGGCTCCCACTGTCCTGGTATCATCACCGGCAAGCCCTTGCCCCTGGGCGGTTCCGAGGGGCGCGGGGATGCCACGGCGCGCGGCGGTATGTACTGCATCTTGGAGGCGGCTAAAGTGCTGGGGATGAACGTGCGGGGCGCCACCATGGCCCTCCAGGGCTATGGCAACGTCGGCTCCTTCGCCCATAAGCTCGCGGAAGAACTGCTGGGCGTCAAAGTCATCGCCATAGCCGATGTGATGGGCGGCATCTATAACCCCGAAGGCTTTTCATATTCTGAGGTCTTCCCCCATTGTCAGAGAACTGGCTCCGTGGTTGGTTTTCCCGGTGCCCGTAGTATCACCAACGAGGAACTGCTGGAGATGGACGTGGACATCCTGGTGCCGGCCGCGCTGGAGGGCGTCATCACCGAGAAGAACGCCGGCAACGTCAAGGCGCGCATTGTGGCGGAGCTGGCCAACGGCCCCACCACCCCGGAGGCGGACGAGATCCTCTACCAGAACGGGGTGTACGTCATCCCGGACTTCCTCTGCAACGCCGGCGGCGTGACCGTCTCGTATTTCGAGCAGGTGCAGAACGCCTATAACTTCTACTGGTCGTTGGAAGAGGTGCATCAACGGCTGTACCAGAAGATGACGGCCGCCTTCCACGCGGTGCATGATATGGCCCAGAAGCACAAGGTGAACAACCGCATGGGCGCCTACCTGGTGGCGGTGGCGCGCGTGGCGGAAGCGGTGCGCCTGCGCGGCTGGGCATAATTCACGAGCAAGCGCAACCTGGGCCCTTGCCATATTCCCGGCAAGGGCCTTTTTTCCACCGTCAGCCGCTCGATCGGGGGAGAGATGGAATGGGTAAAAAAGGGCATGCGCCGGCGGAAGAGGGCATCGTTGTCGAGCTGGAGGGCATGGCGCACGGCGGTATGGCTATGGGGCGGGCCGGCGGCCGCGTGCTCTTTGTCCCCTACGGCGCGCCCGGCGACCGCGTGCGGGTGACCATCACTGAGGACCACGATTCCTGGGCACGGGCGCACATCCTGGAAATCCTGCGGCCCTCGCCGCATCGCGTCGAGCCGCCCTGCCCTTATTACCCGCGCTGCAGCGGCTGTCAGCTCCAGCACATCGCGTATGAGAAACAGGTGGCGGAAAAACGCCGCATCGTTCAGGACCAACTCGAGCGGCTGGCCCACCTGCGCGGCGTGCGGGTCGAGCCGGCGGTGCGCATGGAGGACCCATGGGAGTACCGCAACTCGGCCCAGTTGTTCCCGACCCCGGAGGGGGGATTGGGCATCCGCACCAGCTTCCATCCTGGTATCGTGCCCATCGAGGATTGCAAGCTGTTCCACCCATTGCTCCGCGAAATCTACGGCGTGCTGGACATCGAGGCGGAGAAGCTTCGCCGGCTTACCCTGCGCGCCGGCACGCGCACCGGCGACCAGCTCATCATTTTCGAGACCGAGGAAGGTTGGGTGCCCCACCTTTCGACCAACCTGCCCATCGCCTGCGCGCTGGATGAGGGGAAAGAGGTGCGGGCGCTCATCGGCAGTCCGTGGATCACCGAGGAGATCGCCGGCCGGCGCTTCCGCATCTCCGCCCTCAGCCCCTTCCCGCCCAACTCCGATATGGCGGAGCATATGCTGGACATCGCCTACGATTACCTCTCCCCCGAGCCAGAGGATATCCTGCTGGACGCCGGCTGTGGCGTGGGGTTGTTCAGCCTGTCCTATGTGGAGGATGTCGCCGGCGTGGTGGCGGTGGAGGATAACCCCTGGGCGGTCAACGACTTCGTGGTCAACGCCGGCGAGGCCGCGGCCGGCGTCATCTACGGCACCCTGGCGGAAGGGCTGGATGAGGTGGAGGGGCCGGTGGACCTGGCGCTCCTGTCGCCGCCGCATGAGGGGATTGACCGGGCAGTGGCGGAGAAGCTTGGCCGGCTGGCGCCGCGCCGGCTGGTCTATTACGCGGCGGACGTGGCGGCGCTGGCGCATGACGCGCGCTTCCTGCAGGAAGCCGGCTTCACCCTCGTGGAGGTCCAGCCGCTGGACATGACCCCGCAGACCTATCTGATTGCCGTGCTGGCGCTGTGGGAGCGCCGGCGGGCCTCCGCGCCGGCGCGCAGGTGACAATTTGCCGGCAGGTGTTGTATAATACCCGCAACCCATGCATAGAGGCTCGCCATGGAAATCCAGTTCCTCGGCGCAGTGCGCACCGTTACCGGCTCCATGCACCTGCTGGAGGTGAACGGCTTCCGGCTCCTGCTGGAATGTGGGCTGTTTCAGGGCCGTCGGCAGGAATCCTACGAGCGCAACCGCCAGCTCCCCTTTGACCCATCTTCCATTGACGCCATGGTGCTCTCGCACGCCCACATTGACCATTCGGGAAATATCCCGAACCTGGTGCGGCTGGGCTTCGGCGGGCCGATCTATGCCACGCCGGCCACACGCGACCTGTGCAGTGCCATGCTCCAGGACAGCGGCCATATCCAGGAGGAGAACGCCGCCTATGTGAACAAGCGGCGCGCCCGCCAGGGCCTGCCGCCGGTGGAGCCGATCTATACCGTCGCCGACGCCGTCGCCTGTCTGCCCTCCTTCGTCAGCGTTGGCTATCACCGCCCCATGCACATTGGCCCGGGCATCACGCTGACCTTTTACGACGCCGGCCATATTCTGGGTTCCGCTTTCGTCGTGCTTGACATTGAGGAAAATGGCCGCACGTATCGGCTGATGTTCAGCGGGGATGTGGGCCGGCGCGACCTGCCCATCCTGCGCGACCCGGAGACCGTGCCGGGGGTGAATTACCTCATCCTGGAGAGCACCTATGGCAACCGCCGGCATGAGACGCCCCAGGATGCCGAACGCCGGCTGAGGGAAATCGTCAATGAAACCTACCGTCAGGGCGGCAAGGTCATCATCCCCGCCTTCGCCGTGGGCCGCACCCAGGAGCTTGTCTATCACCTGCACCGCCTCTGGGAGGCGCGCAAAATCCCCCGTCTGCCGATCTTTGTGGACAGCCCGCTGGCGGTGAATGTCACCGAGATCTTCCGCCTGCATCCCGAATGCTACGATGAGGAAATCCGAGAATTCATTTCTTCCAATCATAGAAAAGACCCCTTTGGCTTCCAAGACCTGCGTTATATTCGCTCCGTGGAGGAGTCGAAGGAGCTGAACTTCCTGCGGGAGCCGGCTATCATCATCAGTGCCTCCGGCATGGCCGAGCACGGCCGCATCCTGCACCATCTCAAGAACAATATCGAGGATCCGCGCAACGTGGTCCTGCTGGTGGGGTTCCAGGCGGAGCACACCCTGGGCCGGCGCCTGCTGGAGCGCCAGCCGGAGGTGCGCATCTTCGGCGAGCCTTACCAACTGCGGGCGCGGGTGGAACTTATCACCGGCTACAGCGCCCATGCGGATTACGAGGAGCTGACCGCATACGTGCGCGGCATGGAGCTGGGCCGGCTGAAGCAGATATGGTTGGTGCACGGCGAGGCAGAGGCCGCCCAGAGCCTGGCGGACAAACTACGCCCCCTGGGCGGATTTACGGTAACGGTGCCGGCGCCCGGCGAAAGGGCGGCGCTCCAGTGAACAGGAGGTGAAAGATGCGCAATCGGGGCCTGCTGTACGTGGGTATCATGGTTCTGCTGTTGGGCCTGCTCTTTTTCTTCACCAGCGTGGGGAGCCTCTTGTTGGGGCCGGACAGCCCCCTGAGCCTCGGCCGGCTGTGGCCGCTCCTGCTGGGCTGGGCGGCTGTCGGCTTTTTCCTGCCCCTCCTCATCTGGTGGGACCAGCGCCGGCAGTTGTACGGCCTGACCTTCCCGGGGGTTCTCCTGCTGGTCAACTGCCTGGCGTTCCTGTTCACCAGCCTGACCGGGAAATGGGGGGCCTGGGCCTACCTCTGGACCGTGGAGCCGCTGGGGGTGGCGCTGGGCCTGTTGGCGAGGGATTTCTTTGGCC
>JACIWP010000120.1 GCA_014360855.1 Anaerolineae bacterium | reverse complement strand
CGAGAACAGCGCCAGGATGCGGTCCAGCCAGGAATCGGGATGGGTGGCCGAAAAGACGCCCAGAGGGATGCCCAGCAGTATCGCCAGGCCCAGGCTGGAGAAGGCCAGGATGATGGTATGCGGCAGAGCACTGCCGATGAGCATGCTGATGGGCCGGCCGGTGAAAACATCCGTCCCGAAACTGCCGTGCAGGATCCTCCAGATGAACAACCCCACCTGCACCATGGGCGGCTTATCCAGGTCCATCTCGGCCCGCACTTTGGCGATCAGCTCCGGTGTGGCGCGCGGCCCCAGCAGGGTGCGCGCCGCGTCGCCCGGCACGATATGCACCAGCAGTGCCAGGAAGACCATGCTCAGCAGGAGCACCAGGATGGTGGTGACCAGCCGTTTCAGGAGATACCTTCGCACGTTTACTGCACCTCCTCTTTCGCGGCGGGCGAGGGAGCGCCGGCGGCAGAGGAGTGCCGGCGTTCTGCCCGTTCCAGAATTTCATCCAGCCGGCGGCGCTGTTCCTCGGAAATGGGCGCCGGCCGGTGCGTTTCCAGGATCTGGCGGGCCATCTGGTTGGCCCGTTCGCCGGCGGTAAGGCCGCCGGCGGCCTCCCACTCGGCATACCCCCACTTGTCGAACAGGGACGCCAGCCACCCTTCGCGGCAGTGGCGCAGGGTGTGCTCCGTGGAGAGGAAATCCCCGCCCGGCCCTACCTGGTCAATCACCTCCAGCGCCAGGGCCTCCGGGGACATATCCACGCGGCACAGGGTGTGCCGCACCATGTCAATGACCTCGTTCATGGTCACCAGCATTTCCAGCGAGCAGGTCAGCCCGCTTTCAATATACCCCACATCGTGCACCAGGTTGGCACCGCCGAGCGCGGCGGCCATGACCCACAACGCGCCCTCGGCGGCGGCCTGCTGGTCGAAGAGCTTGGCATCGGAACAGCCGGCGAAACCCCAGGTCGGCAGGCGGTAATAGCGGCCCATCTCCGCCATGGCGCTGGTCATCAGCATGAACTCGGGCGCGGCATACATGTTGACCATGGTGCGCATGTCCAGCGGGCCGGTGCCGGAGCCGAAGATGCAGGGCGCGCCTGGCCGCTCGAGCTGGGCGATGACCAGGCCGCTGAGCAGTTCGGCGTTGGTGACCACCATGGCGCCGGCCGGCGTGATGGGCGCTGCCGCCCCGGAGATACTGCCGGGCACATAGGCGACCGGCAGGTTGTGGCGCGCTACGAACAGGAGCTTATCCACGGCCTCGAAGGAATGTTGTAGCGGCGTGGTCGGCTCGGCGTACAGGATGAGGAAGGGCCGCCGGCGCAGATCTTCCATGTCCTGGCGCATGACGGCGGCCATTTCGACGATGAGCGCCAGACCGAACGCATCGTGCGCGGTGTAGACGATGGGCTTAGTGGAATGGGTCAGCATGGCCTCGAAGCTGTGCACGTCCGAGACAGCGATGGGTACATCGGACGGCAGGGCCATGGACATGATGAAGCTGATCTGGGGAAGCGCATCGCAGACCAGCGCGGCGTTGGCGACATCGGCTTTGCGCGCCGGCCGGCGCTCCCCCGTGTACACATCGCGCACGTTGGGGAGGTCGGAGCCGGTGCCGAAGTAGACGTTCTTGCCCTCCAGGTACATCGCCGGCTGGCCCAGACGGTCATACACGGTGATGGAGGGCGGCGCGGTGCGCACCGCCTGTTCCACCAGATGGGGCGGGATGCGCACCAGGTTGCCGTCGCTGATCGGACAGCCGGCCTGCTCCAGCAGGGCCAGCGCCCTTTCATGGTGCACGCGCACGCCGGTGCGGCGCAGGACCTCCAGCGTCGCCAGGTGCAGGCGTTCCTTATCCTCTTCGGTCAGGATGGCGCACTGCCAGCCCGAGGAGAATGGCGCACGGGACATCGGGTGATGGACCTCCAACGCAAGGCTAGATACTACGCATGGGGCTCGCGAGCGTTCGCGAGCCCCATGCGGGCACGACGTCGCGATGGAAGCCGGATCACGCCGGCTTCATGAACTCCGCCTGCGGCACACCGTGCGGCGTGACCGCCGGCTGGATCTTGGGCGAGTACACATAGGCGTACACGCCGTGGGTGATCCAGACGCTGTGGCAGGCGGCGTCGAACAGCTTCTCCATCTCGATGTAAATCTTCTCGCGCTCGGCGTCATCCATGGTCACCAGGCCCTTGCGGTGCAGTTCGTCGAACTTCGGCTCGCACCAGCGCTGCCAGTTCCACACGCCCACCTGCTCGCAGGTGAACCACATGGTGGCCCAGGCGGGGTCGGGCTGCATGGAATAGTTGCCGGAGAAGAGCTCGACCTCTTTGCCCTGCTCGCCGGCGCCGATCTGCCAGAAACTGCTGGAGTCCATCGGGTTGATGGTCAGGTTGATGCCGATGTCCTTCAGGTTCTGCTGGGCGATCTCGGCCCAGGTGCGGTACTCGGTGGTGTCCTGGATGTCGAAGCGCAGGTCGAGGGAGGTGACGCCGGCCTCGGCCAGGAGAGCCTTGGCCTTCTCCACATCCCGTTCGTACACCGGCGCATCCTTCCAGTGTCCCAGCAGTCCGGGCGGGATGAGGGTCTTCTCGCGCTCGGCCTGGCCCATATAGGCCGCCTGCAGGATGGCCGGCACGTCAATGGCATAGCGGATGGCCTGGCGCACGCGGATGTCCTGCAGTTTGGGGTGCTCGACGTTCATACCGATCCAGCGGTAGCGCAGGGACGGATACTTGGCCAGCTTGAGGTTGGGATGGTTCTCGAAGCGCGGGATGGAGGCGATGGAGATGCGGCTGAAGTCCACCTCGCCGGCCTCGGCCGCGATCTCGGCCGCCTTGTCGTCCTCGATGGGGAGAAAGTGAATCTCATCCCAGGGGGGCGGATCCCCGTGATACTCGGGGTTGCGCTTCAGGACGATCTTCTGCTTGGGCATCCACTCGGCGAAGATATAGGGGCCGGTGCCGATGATGTCGGTGGCGAACTTCTCGATGCCGACTTCCTCGACGTACTTCTTGCAGACGATGGAGCCGCTGGCCACCGGCAGGGTGGTCTTCCACAGCGGGGCAAAGGGCTCTTTCAGGATGATCTTGCCCCGATACTTGTCAATGATCTCCACGTGGTCCAGCGTGGCCCAGTCGTCGGCATAGGCGGCCTTCAGCTCGGGATCAATGAAGCGCTCGTAGGAGAACTTGACGTCCTCGGTGGTCAGCTCGCCGTAGCCCTTGTGCCACTTGACCCCTTCCTTGAGCTTGAACTCGATGACCAGGCCGTCCTCCGACTGCTTGATCTCCTCGACGAGCTGGTTGATCAGGTCGTAGGAGTTGGGGCCGTAGCGGACGAGGCCCTCCATGACGCAGTTGGCGACTACGTCATCGTTCTGGGAGATGCGGAAGCAGGGGTCGAGGTTCTGGATGTCGCCGTACAGGCGCACGCGCAGGATTTTGGGGCCGGCCGGCACCGGGGTGGCCGTGGGCGGCACCGGGGTAGCGGTCGGGGCCAGCGGCTGAGTAGCGGCCGGGGCCGCGGTCGGCGCCTCGGTGGGCTTGGGCGCGCAGGCGCTCAGCGCCACCAGCGCGGAACCAACGCCGGCTACTTCAAGGAACCGTTTGCGAGACAATCGTCGAGCCATACTTGTCCCTCCTTCTTCCCTGGATTCATGTGGAATGGAACGGACCACGGATAGTCATAACGGTTTTGTACCTGGCATCCCCCCTTTCCTGATAGTTTTCGTACGGAGCGGTCATTCGCCCAATCGTTCCCGCCGCGCGCGGGTCAGGATTTCGTCCAGTTGGCGCAGGGCTTCCGCCGGCCAGGGTTCCACCACATGGGTCTGCAGGATCTCGCGAGCTCGCGCCCGCGCCCGGGCCAGCACCCCTACGGCGGATTCATCGCCGGCGCCAGTGCGCCGTTCGCTGATGCCCGGCATCCAGATTTCGCCGCGCCGCATATGAAGGACCGTATGGGGCTCGCCCAGGAACACGCCGTCGCGCCGGACCACTTCACGGATGACATCAAATGCCAACGTGTCCTGGTTCACCTCACAACCCTGCACCAGGCGCTTGAGCAGGCTGATCATCTCGTTGTCAATGACGGCGATCTCATAGCCGCCGGCCAGCCCGCTGGCGATGCCGCCCACGCCGGACATAATGTCGGCGCCGGCCAGGGCCGGCATGACGGCATTGGCGAAGCGCTCGTAAGCAAACTGGGCGTCCACGCGGTCCGCGCTGCTGCACAGGCCGTAGGTGTCGCAGGTCAGGCCCAGCCGATGGGCGAGCTGTGTGGCGCAGGCGCCGGCCAGCCCCACCTCCGGCCCGCCCCAGGAGGACACCGCCGTGCGCAGGTCAATGGGATTGATGCGCGAGCAGTAGGTCACCGGGGCGCCGGGCCGCACGGCGGCCACCAGCACGAAGCTGGCCAGCACCTCGGCATGCTGTTGGGCCAGGGCGCCGGCCAGGGTGATGGGGCCGGTGGCGCCCAGTGAGGGGGCCGGCAAGGAATGGAATGGCGCGCCGGCCTCCGCCACCGCCATAATGGCCGCGGTGACCTTTTCGGTGAAGGTCAGTGGGCTGACCGGGGAGACGCTGATGGACATGGTGGGATGCCGGCGGAAGGCCTCTTCCCCTCCGCAAAGCACCTGGGCCATCTGGACCATATAGGGCACGTCGGCGGGGTTTTCCACGGCCGCGGCGGAGACCGGCTTGCGGGTGTTTTTCAGCATGGCGGCGGTGGCCGCCAGCTCCATGATTTCCGCCGGCACGTCCTGCGGGCCGAACAGCGGCGTAATGACGTCCACATGTTCCAGCGCGTCCAGCAGGCGGGTGATGTCGCCAACGTCCTGCATGGTGGCCGGCCGGCGTTCCCCCGTTTCCAGGTCAATCACAAAAGGAGGGCCGCCGCTGTTGTGAAAGCGGATAGCACCATCGCCGAAGCGGAAAGCGAGCTTCCCATCCGGCGTATATTCCTCCCGATGAGGGGTCACGTTCTGGAGCGCCCACTGCACCACATGGGGCGGGATGTACACGCGGTGCCCCTCGACGCGACAGCCCAGGCCGTGGAGCATCTCGCGGGCACGCTCATGTTCGAGCGCGATCCCGACCTCGTCCAGGATGCGCAGGGCCGTCTCTTCTATTTGTCGCAGTTCGTCCTCGTGCAACAACTGCAGTACCACACGGCGGGTAGTCATGCGGTCATTCCTTTCTGTGATTCGAAGCTGTCAGCATAAGAAAGAAACGGGCATTCTGCGTTGAATGCACTGCGTAGATTGTCCCGGAGCGGTGGGGCTTGTGGCGTGAAGATGGGGCAGGGGAAAGCTTATCATCGACGCGCTCCGGCGCGGTTACCGGTTCACATCATCTGGCCCAGGTGCGGCAAAGGATCTTCCTCCTCGTGAATGGGCTGTGCAGATGATACCTTTCAAGCGGCGAGAAAGCAATGGCGAATAATGCCTTGTCAGACCATATCCGCTTTCGGCAAATATTATATCATGTGATGGGATTTCGCGCAACGTCTGCTGAAAAAGATTTGAAAACCACTTGACTAGAACAGATGTTCATGTTATAATATAAGTAAGGCCGAAAGAGGGACGAGAGCGCCGGCCGAGGAGGGTGCCATGGCCCTGACCCAACGTCAACAGCAAATCCTGGATTACATCCGCCGCTACCTGGCGGAGAACGAGTTCCCCCCGTCCATTCGCGAGATCATGCGCGCCCTGAACATCTCCTCCACCTCCGTGGTCAACTACAACCTGAACGTCCTGGTGGAAAAGGGCTATATCACGCGCCAGCGCGAGCTGGCGCGCGGCATCCGCCTGGTGGAACTGCCGGCCGCATCCGAAACGGAGCAGGAAACTGCTATCGTCTCCATCCCCATCCTGGGCACCATCGCCGCCGGCGTCCCCATCCCCGTCCCGGACACCATCACTGTCCCCGAGGAGTACATCCGCCTGACGCGCGACATCACCCAGGAGGCCGGCGACATCTACGCCCTGCGCGTGCGCGGCGATTCGATGATTGACGCCCTCATCAACGACGGCGATATCGTTATCATGAAGCATCAGAAAGAAGCGCGCAACGGCGAGCTGGTGGCGGTGTGGCTAAAGAACGAGAAGGAGACCACGCTCAAGCGCTTCTACCGCGAGGGGAACCGCGTGCGTCTCCAGCCGGCCAACCCCTTTATGGAACCCATCTACACCAGCGCCGACAACGTCGAGATCCAGGGCAAGGTCATCCTCATCATCCGCCAGCCCAGCCTCTCCTCCAACTGAATCCCCTCTTCGGATGGAATTGCCGCAAATAAAAGGTAAAAATTCCTCCATCCCCTTGTCTTGCCCCGGTAAAGATGGTATAATCAAGCTGTCTTACGTAAACTATCGGGCGAAAAGCGGGCATATCGCGCAGTGTTAATGTAAAAACTCATCATTTTGCGGTGATTTCTCGCCGCCCTATGATGCCCGAAGATCGTTTCCTGTGGTATACTTAGCGTGAGAGGCGGAGCGGCCGAGGGGAGAGCACAGATGGAACGGCAGGCCTTGATCGCGGAGATTGCTCGCCGGCTCAAGCGCCGGCATTTGGCCGCGCCGGCGGTGCTCCTGCTGGAGTCCCATAAGCCCTTCGGGTTCGTGCTCTCCCAGGCGATGCTGTTGCTCGAGCCGCTGGTGGAATGGTTCCTTGGGCCGACCTCCTGGCGCGAGTACGCGGCGGTGCTGGAGGACCCCCAGGGCATTGAGCGGTTGCTGGAGGAACTGGAATCCTGAGCGGAGGGCCGGCACCCGGGGCCGGCTCAGGAGCAAAGGCGATATGGAATCCATCCAATCCACTCTGACGGGAATCTGGGACAGCGCGGTGCCGGCCATCATGGGCACCCTGCTCCTGCTCCTGGTGCCCACCCTGTACTTCTTCACACTGCGGGCGCGTGCGCTGTTGCGCGCTGGCAAGCCGCTTCCCCTGCGGCGCATGCCGGCCTTTGAGCGCCTTTCCCGCGCCATGGACACCGCCGCCGAAACCGGCCGGCCGCCCCATATCTCCCTGGGCACGGGCGCGGTCGGGGATTCCAGCACGGCCGAGAGCCTGGCCGCCCTGCACCTGCTTGCCCCGCTCTCCCAGCAGGCCGCCGCCTACGGCGTCCATCCGGTGGTGACGGTGGCCGATGCCGGCCTGATGCTGGCCGCGCAGGACCGCTTGCGGCAGGCCTTCCGCCAGCGCGGCCAGGAGCAGGAATACCGCTTCACCGATGTGCAGTTGATCGCGCCGGAGCCGACCGCCTACGCCGCCGGCGCCATGGGCCTGCTGAGCCGTCAGGAGCTGAGCGGGAACGTGATGGCCGGCGCCTTCGGTGAGGAGTACTTCCTGATGGCCGAGGTCGGCGCCTGGAAACAGCCCGAGCAAGTCGCCGGCGCGGCGGACCCGGGCGTCCTCCCCTTCGTGCATGTCACCAGCGAAGCGCCCCTGCTGGGAGAAGAGATGTTCACCGCCGGCGCCTACCTGGGCAAATGGGCATCGCATATCGGGAGCCTCTTCGCCCAGGATTGGATGCGCGTCCTGTTGATCCTCATCATCCTGGCCGGCATGTTCCTGGCCTCGTGGCACGGATAATGGGACGCACGCACCGCCAGGAAAGGAGGAAGGCGTGAAACGCATACTGCCCACCGTCGCGGCAATGGTCGTCGGCATTATCGTGCTGATAGACTTCTTTGTCGATGTCGGGTACATCAACCTGATGGGCCGGCTCCTTGTGGACTGGGCGGTGATCCTGGCGGCGTTCGCCCTCATCCTGGGCGTCCTCAACCTGTTTCTGGTGCATTTCCGGCGCATCCGCACGCGCCACAAGGGGTGGCCCTACAGCATTATCCTCATCCTGACGCTGTGGACAGTGCTCGTGCTGGGACTGTTGGACCCCGCCGGCCCCCAGGGACAGAGCATCCGCTGGATCTTCCAGTATGTGCAGTATCCCCTGCAGGCGGCGTTCTTCGCCCTTACCGCGATCTTCATACTCACCGCCATTTACCGGACCTTTCGCCTGCAGCGCGGTGAGAACGCCTGGTTTATCCTGGCCGGCATCCTGGTCCTGCTGGGAGCTACGGCGGTGGGAGGGTGGCTCTGGGATGGCTTCGCGTCCATCCGGGAATGGATCATGAACGTGCCGGCGCTGGCCGGCGCACGCGGCATCCTCATCGGCGTGGCCCTGGCCGCGAGCATCACCGGCCTGCGTCTTCTGCTGGGGATGGATCGGCCTTATGCGGAGTGAGGGTGCGGATAGGAGTTGCGTCAGATGATCTACTGCCCCAACTGTGGGACTGCCAATCGTGATGGGAGCAAATTTTGTAATGAGTGCGGCCAGCGCCTGACCGGCGCGGAGGGGGTGCGCTGTCCGATGTGCGGCGCACTGAACCGCAGTGGCAGTGTCTTCTGCACGCAGTGCGGCTCCCGACTGATAGCGGTGGAAGCGCCGGCGCAACCGCCGGCGGCGCCTGCACCCGCCGGCGAGGAGGCCGTTCCCGAGTGGCTGGCCAAACTGCGGGAGGCCGCACAGCGCGAGGTGTCTATCGGGGAGGAAGCGCCGGCCCCGGAACAGCGCGAGGAAGAAGCACCGGCCCCGGAACAGCGCGAGGAAGAAGCGCCGGCCCTGGAACAGCATGAGGAAGAGGCGCCGACCGCCGGCCCCGCTGAAGAACTGCCAAAAGCCCCGGTCTTCGTCATCGAAGAGGGCGAGGCCGAATGGGTGCCGCCCGATTGGCTGAGCGAACTGCGCGCCCGCAGTGCAGGGGTAGAAGAGGAAACGCCGGCCGCACCGTCCGAGCCCCTGGCCGAGGCGGTGGAGGAGGCGCCGGCGGCACCCGTGTTCGCCGAAGAAGAAGCGGTGTCCGAGGTGCCCGATTGGCTCCAGAGACTGCGGGCGGAGGTCGCCGCGGAGGAGGCGCCTGCACCTCCACCCGCCGAACCCATCGGCACAGAAGCGGCTGGGCCGGCCTTCCCCGAGGAGGCCGCGCCGGTCTTCCCTG
>JACIWP010000119.1 GCA_014360855.1 Anaerolineae bacterium | reverse complement strand
GATTATCGAGGAAGCGCCGACGGAGGAGTTTGCCGGCTACCCATCCATCGGGCGTCGGATTCCCCGCCGGGATACCATTTTCCAGGTGCTCGGGCAGTTGAAGTACATCAACGACCTGTCCTTCCCGGGCATGCTGTATGCCAAGGTACTGCGGAGCCGCTATGCCCACGCCCGCATCCTGCGGGTGGACGTCAGCAAGGCGCTGGAAATGCCGGGGGTGGTGGCGACCATCACGGCGGACGATATCCCGGTCAATTCGTTCGGCCCCAGCCTGCAGGATCAGCCCGTGCTGGCCAAGGACAAGGTGCGGCATATGGGGGATGGCATTGCGGCGGTGGCGGCGGTGAGTGAGCAGATTGCCGAGGAAGCGCTGGAGAAGATCGTGGTGGAGTATGAGCCGCTACCTGTGGTGCTGGACCCGCTGGAGGCGATGAAGGAAGACGCGCCGCGCATCCATGAGCCGCGCAGTAACATTTACTGGGAGTGGCACATCCGCAAAGGCGATGTGGAGAAGGCGTTGGCGGAGGCGCACCTGGTGGTGCAGGAGCGCTACCGCACCCAGATGGTGGAGCATGTCCCCATGGAGACGCATTCCAGCATCGCTATGTGGGACGCCGGCGGCCGGCTCACCGTCTGGTGCACCGTGGGCCGTATCACGCTGGCACGCACCGACCTGGCGCGCATCCTACAGGTCCCGGTCAGCCGGGTGCGGGTGGTCTCGACCCAGCTTGGCGGCAACTTCGGCGGGAAGAACGAGATCACCATCGAGCCGGTGCTGGCGATCCTGGCGAAGAAGACCGGCCGGCCGGTCAAAGGGACGTACTCCCGCAAGGAAGAGTTCATCGCCTCTACCACACGCCATCCCTTTATCATGGAGTACACCAGCGGGGTGACGGCGGAAGGGCGCATCATCGCCAGGAAGGTGCGGCTCATCGCCGACGGCGGGGCCTACTGCTCGTGGAGCGAGACGACGCTGGGCAAGGCGACCATCCTCAGCGCCGGCCCCTACGATATCCCGAACATTGCCCTGGACGGCTATGTGGTGTACACCAATAAGCCGATGACCGGCGCCATGCGCGGCTTTGGGGCGCCGCAGGTTTGTTTCGCCTATGAATCCCATATGGATACCATCGCTCACCGCCTGGGTATGGATCCCCTGCAGATCCGCCTGCTGAACGCCTATGACGAAGGGTCCATCAGCGCCACTGGCCAGATTCTGCACAGCGTGGCCTTGAAAAAGACCCTGCTGGCGGCGGCTGAGCGATTCGGTTGGGAGGTGAAAGAGCGATGAAGAAGCGAGGACGCGGTATCGCGTGTATGTGGTATCCCATCGGGTTCACGGTTTCCGCCAATCCCAGCGCCGCCGTGGTGAAGGTGAACGAGGACGGCACGGCGACGGTGCTCACGGGGACAGTGGAGACCGGCCAGGGGTCTCTGACGGTCCTGGCCCAGATTGCGGCGGAGGAGTTGGGGATATCGCCGCATGAAGTTATCATGGTGTCGGCAGACACGGACGGCACGCCGGTGGATACCGGCGCGATTGCCAGCCGCACGACGTATGTCACCGGCAATGCCATACGTTTAGCGGCGAAGGAAGCAAAGAAAATACTGTTCGAGGTGGCCGCGCCGATGCTGGGGGTGCGCACGGATCAGTTGGAAACGCGGCAGGGGCGCATCTGGGTGATTGACTTCCCCCAGAAGAATATTTCCATCGGTGAGGTGGCGTATTACAGTCAGGTTAAGTTGGGCCGGCCGGTCCAGGGAAGTGCCTCGTGGAACCCTCCTACGGTGCCCCTGGACCCGCAGACCGGCCAGGGCAAACCCTTCAACACCTATGTCTATGCCACCCAGATCGCCGAGGTCGAGGTGGATACGGAGACGGGACAGGTAGACGTCCTGCGCATCGTGGCGGCGCATGATTGCGGCACGCCCATCAACCCCATGCTGGTGGAAGGCCAGATTCAGGGAGGCATCTCCATGGGAGTGGGGTTTGCCTTGAGCGAGGAAATGGTCTTTTCCAGCAACGGCACACTGCTGACGTCCAGCCTGTCCAATTATCTGATACCCACCACCATGGATATGCCCGAGATCGAGGTCATCATCGTGGACAACTATGACCCCACGGGACCCTTCGGCGCTAAAGGCGTGGGGGAACCGACACTGGTGCCGACGGCGGCGGCGATCCTGAATGCCATTTACGATGCGGTGGGGGTGCGGCTGTATTCCCTGCCGGCCACTCCCGAAAAAGTGCTCAAGGCACTGCGGGAAAAGGAAGCCCAGAACAACACAGCTTCATCCATTCACTAATGTCAGGAGGTGCAGGAAAGATGGCTCTGGCGAATTTTGACTTGACGGGACGTGTAGCGATTCTTATCGGAGCCGGCCGCGGCATTGGGCGCACGCTGGCCCTGGGCCTGGCGGAGGCCGGCGCGGATATGGTCGTCTGCGCTCGCACCGTGGAGGAACTGGAATCTCTGGCGGAGGAGATCCGCGCCATGGACCGCCGCGTGCTCGTCCAGCGGGTGGACGTCACGAAAATCAGCGACATCGAGGCCCTGCGGGATGCCACCCTGAAGGAATTTGGCAAGATCGACATCCTGGTGAACAATGCCGGCATGAACATCAATGAGCCGGCGCTGGAGGTCACCGAGGAGCATTGGGACCGCATCCTGGACACCAACCTGAAGGGCCTCTTCTTCTCGTGCCAGATCATCGGCCGCGTCATGGTGGAACAGCGTTACGGCAAGATCATTAACGTCAGCTCCACCTTCGGCCTGGTCGGGTACGAGAAGCGCGCCGCGTACGCCGCCAGCAAGGGCGGCGTCAGCCAGCTTACCAAAGTGTTGGCTATCGAATGGTCCAAGTACAACGTCAACGTGAACGCCATTGCCCCGACCGCTACCGAGACGCCGATGAACAAGGCGCTGTTCGCGGATCCTGTGTGGCGGGAGGAAGTCCTGCGGCGCATTCCCGCCGGCCGCTTCTGCACCCCGGAAGACCTGGTCGGCCCGGTGGTCTTCCTGGCCAGCGACGCGGCGCGGTTCGTGCACGGCGTGACCCTGCCCGTCGACGGCGGCTGGACGGCCTGGTAATCGAAGGAGGTTATCTTGCGCATCGCGCTGTTGCAACTGCAGTGTAACGATCTGGAACAGGCGGAGGAAGGTCTCCGCCATGCCCTGGAGATGGTGGATGAGGCCGGGCGCAGGGGGCCGGACCTTATCGTACTGCCGGAGAGTACCTATCCGGCGTACTACCTGCGAGGCCTGCGGGAGTACCAGGAGGCCCCTCTGCGCCCCTGGTCCGAGCTGGTGGCGCTGTTCGGCGAGAAGGCGCGCCAGTATCGGGCACATATCGTCGCCGGCATCGTTCAGCCCGGCGGGGCCGGCGAGATGCCCCGTAATGCGGCCGTGCTGTGGGGGCCCGATGGCCAGATCATCGGGATGACAGCCAAGAGCTTCCTGTGGCATTTCGACCGTTGCTGGTTCGCCGGCGGCACTACGTACCCGGTCTTCGATACCGCCCTGGGTCGCATTGGGCTGATGGTGTGCGCCGACGGCCGCATGCCCGAAATCGCTCGCGTCATGGCCCTTCGCGGGGCACAGATGATCGTCGATGTGACTGCGCTGGTCTCGGGCGGGGGTGATAGGGCAACGTTATCCAATCCCCAACTCGAGTACATGCTGCCGGCGCGGGCTATGGAAAACGGCATCTGGCTCCTGGTGGCGAACAAAGTGGGACTGGAGGCCAGCTCGGTGCTGTACTGCGGAGGGAGCTGTGTGATTGGGCCGGATGGCAAGAAACATGCCCAGGCCAGCCCAGATCGGGAGGAGATTGTCGAGTGTGAGATCGAGCTGGCCGGCGGGCCGGCCCTGCCGGCGGCGCGCCATCCGCGCGCGTATGAACTCATCGCCGCACCGACGGGTTCCCTGCCCATCGCCCGGATCCTCAAAGAGGCGGTGGTACCGGAGGAGACCGTCGTGCGGGTGGCGCTGGTCCAGATGCATGCGGACCGGTCAATGGAGGCGTATCTCCAGCACGCCGCGGAGCTGACCGATACCGCCGTGCGGCAGGATGCCCGCTTGGTGATACTTCCCGGGGAACTGCCGGCGGAGGCGGCCGAGAACCCGGAGAAGGCGGCCCTGTTCCAGGCGCGCCTGGCGGAGATCTCCGCCCAAGTGGGGTGCGGCCTGGCAGGAGTGGTGGAGGAATATGCCGGCGGAGCACGCTACCGCACTGCTATGTTGTGGGATAAGGGCAGTCTGGTCGGGAAGTACCGGAAGGTGCACACCGATGGCAGTGGCTACGCCGCCGGCGAGTCCCTGTCGGTGTTCGAGACGCGCTTTGGCCGGCTGGGCTTCATGCTGGACCAAGAGGCCGTGCTCCCCGAAGTGCCGCGCTGTCTGATGCTGGGCGGGGCGGATGTGGTCATCTGGCAGGCCGGCCGGACAGACCTGCCCCTGCGTCTGCTGGCCCGCGCCCGGGCAGATGAAAGCAAGGTCTATCTGGCGTTGGGCGCGGCGTTCGGGCAGGGCACCGCGCTGGTCAATCCCGCCGGCGCCTTCCTGGCGGCGGCTCTGCCGGATGTGGAGCAGGTTATCGCCGGCCAGGTGGCCTGGGTAACGGCAAGGTATAAGGAAATGGCTCCCAGCACCCATGTGGTGTGGGGACGCCGGCCAGAGACGTACAAGGAGCTGATCCGATGAAAGTGGACCTGGTCATTCGAGGCGGTACAGTCGCCCTGCCCCAGGGAAGGTTCCCGGCCGACGTGTATGTACAGGATGGGCGCATCGCCGCGCTGGGGAAGTTCGATGGGGTCACTGGGAAGCGAGAGATTGACGCCGGCGGCCTGCTGGTCCTGCCCGGCGCGGTGGATGGCCATGTCCACATGATGGACCCTGGCCACACGGAGCGTGAGGATTGCACCACGGGCACGGCCGCCGCGGCCGTCGGGGGCGCTACTACGGTCATCGAGCACCACCGCACGGAACCGCCGGTGCTGAACGCCAAGATCTTTGCCGAGAAGCGGGATTACTGGGCCAAAAAGGCGGTGGTGGATTTTGCCTTCATGGGCGGTGCGGTGCCGGACAACCTGCATGAGCTGAGGGGCATGTGGGACATGGGGGCCGTCGCCTTCAAGACCTTCACCTGCGAACTGCACGGCGTCACCCCCATGTATCCCGGCATGCTTCAGGAGCTGTTCCGCACGCTGAAGACCTTCAACGGCATCACCCTGATTCACGCTGAGGAAGATACGCTGTTGAAGGTCAATGAGAAGAAACTGCGGGAGTCTGGGCGCAAGGATTACCTGGTGGTGGCGGACTGGCGGCCGCCCGAGACGGAACTGCTGGCCATTTCCAGTGCGGTGGCGCTGGCCAAGGAAATTGGGGCGCGCATCGTGTTCGCCCATGTCAGCCTGTGCGAGTCGCTGAGAATTATCCAGGAGGCGCGCTGCGCCGGCGCCAAAATCTATGCGGAAAGCTGTCCCCAGTACTTCTACCTCACCAAGGAGGACCTGGCGCGCAAAGGGCCGTGGCTGAGCTGGAGCTGGGACATGTGGACATCATCAGCACCGACCACTGTCCCTATCCGAAGGAGGAGAAGGCCGCCGGCCTGGACGATATCTGGAAAGCGCCCTACGGCATCCCCGGCATCGAGACCACGGTGCGCCTGATGCTCAACGGCGTCAACCAGGGCAAGGTCAGCCTGGAACGGGTGGTGCAGGCGTTGTCGGAGACGCCGGCCAAGCTCTACGGCCTCTATCCGCGCAAGGGGACCCTCCTGCCCGGCGCCGACGCCGACATTCTACTGGTGGACATGTCGGCACGCGAGGTGTTGTCCAATGACAGCGTGGTGTCCAAGTGCCAGTGGACGCCGTACGATGGGATGGAGGTGCAGGGTAAGGTGGTGATGACCCTGGTGCGGGGGACCGTGGTGGCGGAGGACGGCCGGCCGGTTGGCGAGCCGGGGTACGGGCGGTTTATCCCCCGGCTGGGCGCCGGCGGGTGATGTCGCTGTCATGAGATGAGCAAACGGGGCTGTGGTAAGGGTCACAGCCCCGTTTCCCTTGCTCGTGAGGACGATGGATTATTTGGATTCCTGGCGCAGTTTGCGGTTATGCACCAGACTTTCGCAGACATGCTGTAAATGTGCGACGATCAGATCAGAGGCTGCATTGGCATCGCCGCGCTCGCAGGCCTCCAGGATGGCGCGGTGCTCCTGAATGGCCCGGCGTGCTCGCTGGGGATGGGAGATATCGCTGACCAGGTAGGGTTGGACCGTGTTGCGCAGGCTGTCGATAATGCCGAGGAGGCGCGGCCGGCCGGAGATGGCATACAGTTCCGAATGGAAGCGGTGATTGAGCGTGGTCCAGGCGAGAGGGTCGTCTATCACCTCTTCCATCTCGTTGACCAGGGCCTTGAGATTTTCCAGCATTTCCGGGGTCATCTTTGGGATGGCCAGACGGATCGCCATAGACTCCAGGACACAGCGGATCTGGTAGATTTCCTCGATCTCCTCCACGGAGAGGTCGCAGACTTCTACGCCCTTGTGGGGCAGGAAGCGCACCAGCCCCTCTGCTTCCAGCGTGCGCAGGGCCTCGCGCACGGGCATGCGGCTGACCTGGAAGCGTTCTGCGATTTCCGCCTGGTCGAGGCGCTGGCCGGGTTTGAGCCAGCCGCGCAGGATGGCCTCGCGAATGCGGTCAGCAACCAGCTCCTGAAGGGTGCGATAGGTAGGAGCTCCCCAATCTTCTAATTTTTGCATATCTTTCCTCGCTTGTGCCGGCCCGGACTCGGGGACAACAGACATTATCAAATATAAACTACCATCAATCTTGGATTGTGTCAAATTTCTCTGAACGGTAATCCCCTGGTAGAACTTGGCGGGGAGGGCACACCGGCTTTGACCATGCGGGCCGGCTGTGCTACAATACGGTTGATGCTCGTATCCTTCTTCCCTCACGGCGGAACTATGGCGAAGGTCTTCGCGTTTGCCAATCAAAAGGGCGGGGTGGGGAAGACCACCACGGCCGTGAACCTGGGGGCATATCTGGCCGCCGCCGGCCAGCGTGTGCTCCTCGTGGATATTGACCCACAGGCGAACGCCACCAGCAGTCTGGGGGTGGACAAGAACCGCCTACAGCACTCCATCTATGATGTCCTGCTGGGACAGATGGACATGGCGGAGATCATCCAGCTCACCGGGCAGGTGCGGTTGGACCTGGCGCCGTCCGCGCCGGCGCTGGCCGGCGCCGAGGTGGAGCTTGTCGCGGTGCCGGACCGCGAGCGCCTGCTCAGCCATGCGCTGGAGGATATCCTGCCGCGCTATGACTTCATCCTGATAGACTGTCCGCCCAGCCTGGGACTGCTGACGGTGAACGCGCTGACCGCGGCCCGGCACGGGGTGATCATCCCGGTGCAGTGCGAGTTTCTAGCGCTGGAAGGGCTGACACAGTTACTGCAGACCATTGAGCTGGTGCGGCGCACGCTGAACCCGGGTCTGCGGGTGCATGGGGTGCTGATGACCATGTACGATTCGCGCACGCGGTTGTCCCAGCAGGTGGTGGATGAGGTGCGGAAATATTTTGGCCGGCGCGTCTTCGCCACCATCATCCCGCGCAGTGTGCGGTTGAGCGAGGCGCCCAGCTACGGCATGCCGATTTTGAATTACGCCCCGCATTCTGCCGGCGCCGCCGCCTATGAGTCGCTGGCGCGAGAATTACTGCGCGACACCACGCCGGCATGAAGGCGCAGGAGGAGGGAAGGGTGGCACAGCCGAAGCGCGGACTGGGCAAGGGATTAGGCGCGTTAATACCCTCCACACCATCGGCCGCGGAAGGGATGGTGGAACACATCCCGGTGGAGCTGATCGCTCCCAACCCGCATCAACCCCGCAGTGCTATCCCGCCGGAATCGCTGGAGGAACTGGCCGGCTCCATTCGCGAGCACGGCGTCATCCAACCGCTCATCGTCACCCGCTCGGATGATCCCCTGGCGGATGCGCCGTATGTGCTCATCGCCGGCGAGCGGCGTTGGCAGGCCGCCAAGCTGGCCGGGCTGACCACTGTGCCGGCCATCGTCAAGGAAGCGACTCCTCAGCAGATGTTGGAGCTGGCGCTGGTGGAGAACATCCAGCGTGCCGACCTGAACCCGCTGGAGGAGGCCCATGCCTATCATCAGCTTATCGAGGAATTCGGGCTGACGCAGGAACAGGTGGCGGAACGGGTGGGCAAGAGCCGCGTGGCGGTCACCAATGCCCTGCGGTTACTGCGTCTGCCGGCGAAGGTGCAGGAGGCGCTGGCGGATGGGCGGATTTCGGAAGGGCATGCACGCGCCCTGCTCTCGCTGGAGAACGAGGCCCTGCAGGTGCAGACCATGAACCTGATTATCAGCCGGGCGCTGAGCGTGCGGCAGACCGAGGAGCTGGTGCGCCGGCTGTTGGAAAAGGCGCCCAAGAATACCCCCACAGCGGAGGAGAAGCAGTCGCCGGAGACGCGTGCCCTGGAAGCGGAGTTTGAGAGCGCTCTGGGAACCCGTGTCCAGCTTATGCGGAGCCGGCGGGGTGGCAAGCTGGTGATTCATTTCTACTCGGAAGAGGAACTACAGGCGCTGTATGACGCCATTGTGGCGCGCCGGCGGTAGCAATGGAACAACTTGCTGAACCTGCGGTGACAGCCACCTGGCGGGTAGCTGTCTCCTGTTTGTATGCCCGAAAAGCCCTATTTGACAAGATTCGGAGGCTGTGGTAAATACACTGTCACAACCCAAGCAATGGAAACGGCGGACGCGATGAGTTACTGCATTACCCTGCAGTACAACGCCAAGAAGGAGTCGAAGAAGCAGGCCGGCGGGCCTGGCTAGTGTCGCGTCTGCCATAATTCCGGACGCGTGCCGGCCAGCCCAGAAAATTCTGGAGCTGGCCTTTTTATTTACCCGCAGGGAGGCGAGGGGCTGAGGAGCTCCTCCACAGAGGCAGAGATGCACGCCCTGGCGAGCCAGAGATGGCTTGACCAGGGCGTTGTCATA
>JACIWP010000118.1 GCA_014360855.1 Anaerolineae bacterium | reverse complement strand
GGAAGGGGAATGCGAGGGCGTGATCATTGACACACCGCGCGGGGAACACGGCTTTGGCTACGACCCGGTCTTCTACATGCCGGCGCTGGGGAAGACGATGGCGGAGCTCCCGCCGGAGCTGAAGAACCGGGTCAGCCATCGGGCGCGCGCCCTGATGCGCATGAAGCCCATCTTACAGGCACTGCTGGAGCGTTCATAAGCCGGCCAGGAATTCCGCCACCGCGCCGGCCACCTCCTCCGGGCGTTCGAAGGTCAGCATATGGCCGGCGCCGGCAAATGTGACCAGGCGGGCACGCGGCAGTCCCCCGCACAGCTCTTCCGATAAGGCGAGGGGGACCATGCGGTCCTCACTGCCGGCCAGGATCAACGCCGGCTGAGGGATATCCTTCAACTCCGCGCGGCGGTCAAACCGACTGCAGGCCAGGAAGTCGCGGTACAGCACCGCCGGCGGCACCTGCTCCATCCGCTGGCGGGCCAGCTTTTTGCCCTCTTCGGGGAAATCCCGACCGTATGCCCACCCCACGATGCGGGGGATGATCTCCCCCGGCGCTGTCTGCAATCCTTCCAGGATGAGCGGCGATACCGGCAGGCGCGCGCCGGCGCCGATGAGCACCAGGGCGCGCACCAGGGACGGCTCCTGCAGGGCCAGCTCCAGCGCCACCGCCGCGCCCATGGAATGGCCTACGACCACGGCCGGCGGAAGCTGGAGGGCGCGCATGAATTCCGCTGTCCAGGCGCTGTAGCCGGCGATGGAATCGCAGGCCGGCGGAGCGGAGCGGCCGTGTCCGGGCAGGTCGAGGGCATATACCCGCGCCTTGGGCAGGCGCCGCAGGGAGGCCGGCCAGTCCAGATGGCTCCCGCCGGCGCCGTGGATGAGCAGGAGGGTATGCGAGGAGCCAGGCGCGCCGGCGGCCGTGTAATAGGCGCGGCCCATGAGGATGTTCGCGAACGGCATAGGGTCATCCTCCGGCCGGCCTCACGCCGGCAGGGGTTCCAGGTCGCCGGCCTCGTAGAGGATGGCGGCGGCGGCGACGATGCCGGCGGTTTCGGCGCGCAGGATGCGCGGCCCCAGGCTGACGGTGCGGACGCCGTAGGCCTGCGCCATGCGCACTTCGTCCTCCGTGAAGCCGCCCTCCGGCCCGATGAAGAGATTGATGGAGAAGGGAAGCGGCGCTTCGGACAGCAGGCGCTTCAGGCTGGTACGGGTCTCGCCTTCCCAGGGGAGCAGGGTCAAACTGCCGGCGTCGCGGGCACGTTCGAGGGCTTGCTGGAACATGGTGGCCGGCTCCAGGACAGGGAGCCGGCCGCGGCGGGACTGTTCGGCGGCTTCGCGGATAATGCGCTCCCAGCGCTCATGCTTGCGGCGGATATCATCCAGGTTGGCGACCACACAGCGGGATGTGATAATGGGCACGAACTCCACAATGCCCAGCTCCGTCCCCTTCTGCAGGGCGAATTCGAAGCGGTCCCCCTTCAGCATGGCCTGGTACAGGCTGACCTTGACCCGCGGTTCGCCCCGGGCAAGCATGCGGCGGATAATGTTCCCGCTGATCTGGTACGGCTCGACTTCGGTCAGCTCCACCTCCATTTCCCAACCGGAATCGTCCAGGATGATGATGTGCTCTCCCGGGGTCATGCGCAGGACGTTGCGGATATGGTGCGCCTGCTGGCCCTGGATAAGCACCCGGCCGCGCCCGATGGCGTTTGGGGAGACGAAAAAGCGGTGCATGGTACCACCTCATCCTCCGGTTTTGCGGACGACTAATCCCACCCAATCGCCCTGGGTTTGGCGCTCCACGACGCGGAGGCCGGCTTCCTCCAGGGCATCCTGCACCAGCTCCTCACGTTCCTGGATGATGCCGGAGAGTATCATCAGGCCATCCGGCGCGAGCCAGGCATCCAGGCCGTGGGATATCATGGTGGCGATGACCTCCGCCAGGATGTTGACCAGCATGAGATCGAAGCCCTGCGGGGCCATAAGCACCGCCTCGTCCACGGCGCGCTGGTCCTCTTCGCCGCGCGGCGGCAGGGTTCCCTGCAGGACCAGGACCCGCTCCGCAAGGCCGTTGGCAGCCGCGTTGTCCGCGGCGACTTCCACGGCCAAGGCGTCAATATCCAGGGCCAGGATGCGCTCGGCCCCCAGTTTGCCGGCGGCGATGGAGAGGATGCCGGAGCCGCATCCCAGGTCGAGGACTTTCTGGCCGGGCCGGCAGTAGCGCTCCAGCGCCCGGAGGCATAACTGCGTGGAGGGGTGCAGGCCAGTGCCGAAGGCCATGCCCGGGTCCAGCTCGATGATGACCTCATCCGGCTGAGCCTGCCACTCGCACCAGGTGGGCTTGATGACCAGCCGTTCGCCCAGCTTCATCGGGCGGTAATGGGCCTTCCAGGCCTCGGCCCAATCCTCATCCTCCAGCAGTTTGAACTGCACGGGGCCGGTCGGGTGCACCTGATTGATATGCCAGACCGCTTCCTCCACCCGCCGGCGGCATTCCTCCTCTTCCAGCGTGTGATGGACGGGGAAATAACCGATGACCCAGTACAGGCCGGCCTCTGGGGAATCGGGTGGGGCGGCCGGCTCCACCCGCTCCAGCACCGCCCCGCCGGTGCTCACCCGATTGAAGTACTCGCTGATGACTTCCACGGCTTCCCCATCGGCCTGCACGCGTGCTTCCAACCACCGTACCCGGGATGCATTGCTGTGTTTCATGGCTTGAAGGCGTCTTTGAACCGCTCGAAGATGTTTTTACTGTTCTGCGGGATGACCGGTTTGCCCAGGGTTTTGCCCAGCTCTTCCAGCAGTTCTCTCTGGCGCGCAGTCAGCTTGGTGGGGGTCACCACCCGGGCGATGATCACCAGGTCGCCGCGCCCGTTGCGGCGCAGGTGGGGCACTCCGCGGCCCTTCAGGCGGAAGATATCGCCGGTCTGTGTGCCGGCGGGTATCACAAAGTCCTCCTCCCCCTCCAGGGTGGGGATGCGCACCATATCGCCGAGTGCCGCCTGCGCGAAGTTGAGCGGAAGCTCCAGGATGAGGTCATCCTCCTGCCGCTGGAAGATGGGGTGCGGTTTGACCGTCAGCACGACATAGAGGTTGCCGGGCGGCCCGCCGTATAAACCGGCCTCCCCCTCGCCGGCCAGGCGGATTTTGGTGCCGTTGTCCACGCCGGCGGGGATGGTGACGGTGATCTTGCGCAGGCGCTGGACCTGCCGGCGGCCGCGGCATTCGGTACAGGGGGTGTGGATAACAGTGCCCTCCCCCTGACAGCGCGGACAGACGCTGACGGTGACGAAGGCCCCCAGGATGGACTGCTGGACGCGGCGCACCTCGCCCGTGCCCTTGCACTGGGGACAGGTGGTGGGATAGGTGCCCGGCTCGGCGCCGCTCCCGTTACAGCGCGGGCAGGTCTCCGTACGCGGGATCTCGATCTCCTTCTCACAGCCGAACACAGCCTCTTCGAAGGAGATCTCGATCTGCACGCGTAGGTCCTCGCCGCGGCGGGGCCGCCGGCTGGCGCGTGCCGAGGTACCCATGCCAAAGCCGGCGAAGAGGTCCTCGAACAGATCGCCCAGCCCGCCGAAGCCGAAGCCGGTGAAGTCGCCGAAGCCGTTGCCGGAGACGCCGGCGTGGCCGAAGCGGTCATAGGCGGCGCGCTTCTCGGGGTCGCTCAGCACCTCGTAGGCCTCGTTGATCTCCTTAAAGCGGGCCTCCGCTTCAGGGGATTTGTTGACGTCGGGGTGGTACTGGCGGGCCAGCCGGCGGTATGCTTTTTTGATTTCCTCGGTGGTGGCAGTTCGCTCCACCCCGAGAACCTCATAGTAGTCGCGCTTGGCGCTCATCCTGTATGCCGCTCATACGATGATGTTGGAGGGGGCGGCACGGGGGCCGCCCCTTGTAAATGGGTTTATGCCTGGCGGTACTCGCCGTCCACCACTTCTTCTTCGCCGCCGGAGGAGGGGCCGGCGCTTGTGTCATCGCCGGCAGTGGATGGGCCGGCGGCCTGATACATGGCGGCGCCCAGGCGCTGGAGGGCTTCGCCGAGTTCCTGGGTGGCCTGGCGGATGCGCGCCACATCGCGCCCCTGCATGGCACTGCGCGCGGCCTCGATCTTGTGCTCCACGTCGGCGCGCAGGTCCGCCGGCACTTTATCGCCGTACTCGCGCAGGAGCTTCTCCGCCTGGTAGATGGTGGAATCGGCGTTGTTGCGGGCTTCCACCTCTTCTTTGCGCCGGCGGTCTTCCTCGGCGAACTGCTCCGCCTCCTGGACCATGCGCTTAATCTCTTCTTCCGTCAGACCGCTGGAGGCGGTGATGGTGATGCGCTGTTCGCGACCGGTGGCCTTGTCGCGCGCCGAGACGTGCAGGATGCCGTCGGCGTCAATGTCGAAGGTGACCTCGATCTGGGGGACGCCGCGCGGCGCCGGCGGGATGCCGTCCAGGATGAAGCGCCCCAGCGATTTGTTATCAGCGGCCATGGGGCGTTCGCCCTGCAGGACGTGGATCTCGACCTGGGTCTGGCCGTCCGCGGCGGTGGAGAAGATCTGGCTCTTGCGGGTGGGGATGGTGGTATTGCGCTCGATGAGCGGCGTCATCACCCCGCCCAGGGTCTCGATGCCCAGGGTGAGCGGCGTCACATCCAGCAGGAGGATGTCCTTGACCTGGCCGCCGAGGACGCCGGCCTGGATGGCCGCGCCGATCGCCACTACTTCATCCGGGTTGACGCCTTTGTGCGGCTCTTTGCCGAAGAAGCGGCGCACGGCCTCCTGGACGGCCGGCATGCGGGTCTGCCCGCCCACCAGGATGACCTCGCCCACGTCCTCGGGACGGAGCTTGGCGTCCAGCAGGGCCTGCCGGCAGGGCCCCAGCGTGCGCTCGATGAGGTCGCCTACCAATTGCTCCAGCTTGGAGCGGCTCAGACGCATCACCAGGTGTTTGGGGCCAGAGGCGTCAGCGGTGATGAAGGGCAGGTTGATCTCCGTCTCCATGACGGTGGACAGCTCGATCTTCGCCCGCTCGGCGGCCTCTTTCAGGCGCTGGAGGGCCATGCGGTCCTCCCGCAGGTCAATGCCATGCTCGCGCTTGAACTCCTCCGCCAGCCAGTCGATGATGCGCTGGTCGAAGTCGTCGCCGCCCAGGTGGGTATCGCCGTTGGTGGACTTGACCTCGAAGACGCCGTCGCCCAGCTCGAGGATGGAGATATCGAAGGTGCCGCCGCCCAGGTCATAGACAGCGATGATCTCGTCCTTCTTTTTGTCCAGGCCATAGGCCAGGGCGGAGGCGGTGGGTTCGTTGATGATGCGGAGCACCTCCAGGCCGGCAATGCGGCCGGCGTCTTTGGTGGCCTGGCGCTGAGAGTCGTTGAAGTAGGCCGGCACGGTGATGACCGCCTGGGTCACCGGCTCGCCCAGATAGGCCTCGGCGTCCTGCTTGATCTTCTGCAGGATCATGGCCGAGATCTCCGGCGGGGAATATTCCCGCCCGCCCATGACGACGCGCACATCGCCGTTGGGAGCGGCGGTCACCTTGTAGGGCACCAGCTCGATATCGCGTTGGACGGATGGCTCGTTATATTTGCGCCCCATGAAGCGCTTGATGGAAAAGATGGTGTTCTCCGGGTTGGTGATGGCCTGCCGCTTGGCGACCAGGCCGACCATGCGTTCGCCGGTCTTCGGGTTGACGGCCACGACCGAAGGGAACAGCCGGGAGCCTTCCGCGCTGGGGATGACGGTTGGTTCACCGCCCTCCATAACGGCAACTACCGAGTTTGTCGTGCCCAGGTCAATGCCAACGATTCTGCCCATATGTGTTATTCTCCTAGCGTCTCATAAGAATTAATAATGAAGGGGTTCAGGAGCCGGAGCCGCCGGCCTCTGTGGTCTCGCGCCGGCGGGCGACGCGCACCTGCGCCGGCCGCAGGACCCGCTCGCCGAAGCGGTATCCCCGCCGCACCACGCCGATGATGGCGCCGTCCTCGTGTTCGGCGCTCTCTTCATAGGAAACCGCCTCGTGGTAGAGGGGGTCGAACTGGCCGCCTTCCGCCTCGATGGCCTGCAGGCCTTCCTGGCGCAGGAGGTCCAGGAGTTTCTGATACACCATTTGCATGCCGATGATCCATTCATGGCCGGCCAGCTCCGCCGGCAGATGGGCGAAGGCGCGCTCCATATCGTCGACGATGGGGAGCAGGCGCTTGAGAAAATCGGCGGTGGCCGTCTTCTGGAACTCCTGGCGGTCGCGCTCCATGCGTTTGCGGAAATTGGAGAATTCCGCCACGGAGCGCCGCCACTGATCCAGGTACTCGTCGGCTTTGGCCTGGGTTTCCTCCAACTGCCGGCGCAGTTCGGCCAGCTCCGCCTCGCCGGGCGCGGTCTCCGCCACTTCCTCCCCCGTGGGAGAAGTGGGGGGAGTTTCGGTGGTGGGAGCATCGCCGGCAGGCCCGAGGGCCGGCTCCTGTCCAAATTCCAGTTTCTCCTTGCCGTTATCTTTCACAGGTTCATCACCTCCTGGGTGTCGGTCTGCAGACACTGGTTATTCCTCCATGTCGATAATGTCCGCTTCGTTTTCAGCGGGCAATTTTTCCTCGGCGTACAGGGAGCGAATCAACTCGCTGAGCACGTCGGAAACGTAGCGCACGGCTGAGATATTGCGGGCGTAGGGCATGCGCATGGGGCCCAGCACGCCCAGCAGGCCGGTGACGCGATCGCGCCAGCCGTAGCGGGAGAGCACCACACTGCAGGCGCTTAGCCCTTCCCAGCGGCCTTCGCCGCCGATGATGACCTGGATACTGCCCGGCGCGGCCATTTCGCGCGCGAGCATGCTCAACAGGTCGCGCTCTTCCAGGACGCGGATGAGCTGGAGGCCGGCTTCCGGATCGGCGAACTCCGGCGCCTCGAGCACGTGCGCCAGGCCATGGCGGTAGACCTCCATGCCGCCCTGGCGGTCGCTCTCGTCAATCAGGTCAGCCACCAGGTCGCGGATGCCGGCTTCGAAGGCGTCCAGTGCCAGTGCTTTGGAGCGGATCTGGCCGGCGGTCAGGCCCATGAACAGGTCATTGAACTTATTGGATATGCGCTGGAGCTCTTCCTGGGGCTTGGCCTGTGCCAGGGAGAGCATGCGCTGCATGACGATGCCGCCCTGGAGCACCAGCACCAGCAGGACCAGGGTATCGCGGATGGAGATCAGCTCCAGGTGTTTGTACTGGCCGCGCGAGATGCGGGGACTGGAGACCAGGGCCGCGCTGTGGGTGACGTGCGCCAGGACCGCCGCGGCGAGCTTGGCCCATTCCTCCAGGCTCATGCCGGCCTGATGGAACTGGTGGCGGATCATGATGCGCTCGCGCTCGGGCAGTTGGCTTTCCCCCATGAGATGTTCGACGAAGAAGCGGTAGCCGGCCTCGGTGGGGACGCGGCCGGCGGAGGTATGGGGGTGGGTCAGGTAGCCCAGTTCCTCCAGGTAGGCCATTTCGTTGCGGATGGTGGCCGGGCTGACCCCCAACCCGTACTGCTCCACCACTGTTTTGGAGCTGACCGGCTGTGCAGTCTGGATATATTGTTTGACGATCAGTCCGAGGACGGTCTTTTGTCGTTCGGTCAGTTCGGGTGTTGTCATAGGCACCTGGGTATGGTATGGCCGGCGGGGCCGGCGCGTCAAGCGTTATGTAATGGTTTTTAGCACTCTCTCCCCCAGAGTGCTAAAATTCGGGGTATATAATACCATTTTCCGGCGTGTCTGTCAAGAAGTACAAGGAGGGCGGCGGGAGGAAGGGGAATTTGACGCGGGGGGTAAATTGTTTATAATGGGTAGCGCGCCCGTAGCTCAACGGACAGAGCGCCTGACTTCGAATCAGTAGGCTGGGAGTTCGAGTCTCCCCGGGCGCGCCTACTACAATATACAGCCCCGTTTTCCGCATATATCCACTGTATGTAGTATGCCTCGTTCCCTTCCCGCCCTTTGTCTGGCCTGACAACACTTTTGACAACACTTCGGAGGTGCACAATGGCCAGAGGCAGGGGCGAGGGGACTATCGTCAAGCGCACGGATGGGCGCTATCAAGCGTCTTTGCAGGTCAACGGGCGCCGGCGCACGGTGTACGGACGCACCCGCCAAGAGGTGGCCCAGAAGCTGAAGGAACTGCAGGAATGGGCGGAGCGCCAGGGGGAGCTTCCTGACAGCAGGCGCACCGTCGCAGACCTGATACGGTCCTGGCTGGAAACCTGCGAACCGACGCTGAAGCCCAAGACGCTTGTAAGCTATAAGCAGACCTGCGATCTGTACATCCGCCCCGTCCTGGGCCAAATGCGCCTGGACAGGCTGAAACCCCATCACGTTCAAAAGCTGGTGAATGACCTGCAAAGGGAGGACAAGACCCGCACCGCCCAACTGGTCTACGTCCTCCTGCACCGCGCCTGCAGGCTGGGCGTCATGTGGGGCTGGCTGATAGAGAACCCCTGCGACCGCATCGTCAGGCCCCGCTATGCGCCGGCACGCAAGGAGCTGTGGACGCCTGACCAGCTCCGCGCCTTCCTGGAGGGAACCCGTGACCACTGGCTGTACCCTCTCTTCCTCCTGGCGGTGGCCACCGGTGCCAGGCTGGGCGAACTGCTGGCGCTGACCTGGGAGGACGTGGACCTGAACGCGGGCACACTGACCATCCGACGCTCCCTGCACCGCATCGCTGGCCAGTGGGTGGTGGGAGAGCCAAAGACGAGCGCCGGCGTGCGCACTATCGCCCTGCCAACGGAGGCGGTGAGCGCGCTGAAGCGCCAGCGTGCCATCCAGGCCCAACTGCGCCTGAAGGCGGGCGCGTCCTGGCAGAACAGCGGGCTGGTCTTCACAGGGGAGCACGGGCAACCGTTGAGCCAGAGCACCGTCCAGCATGCCCTGCGCAGGGAGTGCCAGCGTCTGAATCTCCCACCCATGACGCCCCATGGACTGCGCCACCTGCACGCATCGCTCCTGCTGGAGGCGGGCCTGCCGGTGACGCAGGTCTCCCAGCGCCTGGGCCATGCCACGCCCCAGGTGACCATGAGCGTGTACGCCCACGCACTGCGCAGACCAGACCACGAGGCGGTGGAGGCCATCCGGAGCGCGATAGCGGCAGGATAGCGTGCAGAAGGCGCGAAAAACGGGCTGGAAGCACGGGAAAGCAGTAGGTGGAGCGTAGATGGAGCGTAGGAGGTGCATGATGTGCGAAC
>JACIWP010000117.1 GCA_014360855.1 Anaerolineae bacterium | reverse complement strand
ATATTATACAACACATGGAGGGATACGTCCAGCGCGGCGGTTTCTGTATGCTTGGCATGAGCACGAGATATGGATAGAATGGAAATGGAGCGGGGAGGGAGGTGGAATCATGGCCACCATACGCATCGGATGCTGTGGGTTCGTGCGCTCACGGGCGGAATATTTCGCGCAGTTTGACCTGGTGGAAATCCAGCAAACCTTCTACAAGCTTCCCCAGGTGGAGACAGCGCGGCGCTGGCGCCAGGAAGCTCCGCCGGCCTTCGAGTTTACCATGAAGGCCTGGCAGGCCATCACCCATGACCCCTCTTCCCCCACCTATCGCAAGGCCGGCCTGCAGTTGCCCGGGCCGGCGGAGCACTACGGCTTCTTCCGACCGACCGACGAGGTGATGACAGCCTGGGAACGCACCCTGGAGATCGCCGGCGCCCTGCAGGCGAGCATCGTGGTACTGCAGTGCCCGGCCCGCTTTACCCCGACCGCAGAACATATCCGCAACATCCGCCAATTTCTGGAGCATGCTCGCCGGCCCGCCGGCCTGCGGCTGGCGTGGGAGCCGCGCGGCGAGTGGCCGCGGGAGATCGTCGCCGGCATCTGCCGCGAATACGACGTCATTCATGCGGTGGATCCGTTTCAGGGCCTGCCGGCGACAGCGGGCACGGCCTACTTCCGACTGCACGGCCGCACCGGCTACCGTTATCAGTATACGGACGAGGACCTGTGGCAGTTATCTGCCTGGTGCCAGGGGTTTGCGACGGCCTACTGTATGTTCAACAACATCAGTATGTGGGAGGATGCCCTGCGGTTTCGCCGGCTCACCGCCGGCGATAGTGCATGAGGTGGCAGGATGCGGGAAGTGGGGGAGAAGCGATGCCGCATTTGTGGGAAGCGCGGCGCCCTGATCGCCGGCTTTCTCGGTGTGTGCCCCGAGTGCATCCGCCGACAGCCCGAGGAGGCGGTGCAACTGGCCGGCGAGGCACACCGACGCGGCCGCCGGCTGTTCGGCCTGCCCGAAGCCCCACCGCACGATCCGGCGGGCACGGCGTGCGTGTTGTGCGGGCATCATTGCCGCATCCCGGAGGGTGGGTGGGGATTCTGCGGCTTGCGGACGGTGCGGAACGGCCGGCTGGTGCATTTGGCTGGCACGCCGCAGCGCGGACTACTGCACTGGTACCGCGATCCCCTGCCGACCAACTGCGTGGCGGACCCGGTATGCGCTGGCCGGCGTCAGTTCGGGGCGCATAACCTGGCGGTGTTCTACGCAAGCTGTACCTTTGACTGCCTCTTCTGCCAGAACTGGCACTACCGCGAGGCGGATATCCTGCGGGGACCTTTCCTCTCCGCAGAGGAACTGGCGGCCACTGCGCGCAAGGACACGTACTGTGTCTGTTATTTCGGGGGAGACCCTGCCTCGCAGATGCCGCACGCGCTCGCCTCGGCGCGCCCGCTGGCACAGCGCGGGGTGGTCGTATGTTGGGAGACCGCCGGCAACGCCCAGCCCAAGCTGATGGACCAGGCGGTGGAGCTGTCACTGCAGAGCGGTGGGATCGTTAAGTTCGACCTGAAGGCCTTCGATGAAGCTCTGCACATGGTGCTCACGGGGGCTTCCAACCGACAAACGCTGGAGAACTTCGCCAGGGCGGCACGGCGGTTTGAGGAGCGGCCGGCGCCCCCACTGGTGGTCGCCAGCACACTGCTGGTTCCCGGCTATGTGGATGTGGAGGAGGTTCGCCGTATCGCTGGTTTTATCGCCGGCCTCCACCCCGCCATCCCCTATGTCCTGTTGGGGTTTGCGCCGCAGTGTTTCATGCCGGACCTGCCGACGACCGCACGCTCGCATGCCTTGGCGGCAGTGGAGGCGGCCAAATCTGCCGGCCTGCAGAATGTGCACATCGGCAACTGGCATCTGCTCTCGCGCGAGGAGTATGAGGAGTAGCCGCCCCAATCACTGGCATCTGCTGCGCAGGGCGGCCTCGATCTTTTTCGAGATGACCGTTGTGATGAAGAGCAGAATGGCCTGACGGTCTTTGGTTGCCGCCAGTTTCAGCACTTCTTGGACCTCATCCTCGTCCAGCAGTATCAGGGTTTTCTCGATCTGTTCCTTCGCCATGGTTTCATAATGCCTCGTGCAGGGCCTGGGCGGCGAAGTCAATATCCTCTTCGGTGTTGAAGTAGCCCGGGCTGAAGCGCAGGGCGCCGTCCTCCAGGGTGCCGGCGGTGCGGTGGGCTTGCGGGGCGCAGTGCAGGCCGGCGCGCGTGGCCACATCAAAGACTTTGTCCAGCACGGCGGCCAACTGGTCCGGGAAATAGCCCTCGACCGTCAAGGAGATGACCGCCACGCGCTGGGACAGGTCCGCCGGCCCCAAAATGCGCAGGCCGGGAATGTCGGCGGTGCGCTCTATGAAGCGGCGCGTCAAGCCCATCTCATGCCCGCGAATGTGCTCCACGCCGTTTTCCAGGACGAAGCGCACGCCGGCCAGCAGGCCGGCGATGCCGGCGGCATTCTGCGAGCCGGGTTCCAGCCGCAGGGGCAGTTCCGCCGGCATCGCCTCGTCCGCCGAGTGAATGCCTGAGCCGCCTTCCATGATAGTGTCCAGGTGAATATCGGGGCGCAAGACCAGCGCGCCGGTGCCATGCGGGCCATAGGTACCCTTATGGCCGGCGAAAGCCAACAGATCAATGTGCATGGCCTGCATGTCAATGGGATAGGCGCCGGCGGTCTGCGCCGCATCCACCATGAAATAGATGCCGTGCTGATGGGCGATCTTCCCCAGCTCACCAATGGGCAGGAGCGTTCCCAGCACATTGGAGGCATGGGTCACCACCAGCAAGCGCGTTTCCCGACGGATAGCGCGCGCCACGTCCTCCGGGTCCAAGGTACCGTCCGGCGCACAGGGGATGGCAGTGAGGAGGACGTCGCGCCGTTCCAGCGCTTTCAGCGGCCGCCAGACGGCATTATGTTCGATAGAAGAAGTGATGACATGGTCGCCAGGCCGCAGAAGACCTTTGAGGCCGATATTGATAGCCTGGGTAGCGTTCATGGTGAAGATAACCCCTTCCGGCGCCGGCGCGTTCACCAATTGGGCAATGGCCTGACGCGCTTCGGTGGCGATGCGCTGGGCCTGTTCCTCACGCCAGTGGCCGCCCCGGCCGGGAGTGGCACCAACGTTGCGCATAAAGTCCTCTACGGCCCGGTAGACACTCTCGGGTTTGGGCCAGCTAGTGGCGGCATTGTCAAGATATACGGCCATAGGGCGTGTCTCCGGATGAGAGGGTGGAGGGAGAGGATGCATTGGCCAGGCCAAGACGATCCGCCTTTCGGAGCACCTGGGGCAGGATCACGCGGAAGAAGAGAGCCTCGGCGCCGGCCGCATCGTTGTCCAGGACAATCTGCTTCAGCTCGATGATGTCCGCCGGCTCCATGGTGAGCCAGATGAAGCGTTTGCGCGGTTGCGATGACTGGTGAACGGCATGATTCGACATGAACTGCGTCCTATACCTTGGGAAGGTGGTGAATTATGCAATCTTGTGCATAAGTATACGCCGGCGGGAATGGATTGTCAACTGCGCCGGCAACGAATCTCCGGCCTATCGCGGGCACGCCAGGCTGGTCAGGGGGAAATGCGTCCGCCGGCTTCCCCCGGAGAGGGGGGCGGAGGAGCCGGCCGGTCCTTGTCGTTCTCGCTGAGCAGACGGGCCAGCAGGCCGTTGGTCGTGCCGTTGGAGAGATCCAGGCGCACATGTCGCCACGACCATGGTTCATCGCGAATGTGGACATGCACGCGTTCGATGCCGGCGGCACTGCGCGCCGCGCCCCGCACCTGCTCAATCAGCTGGCCGGCGAAGGGGCAGTCCGGGCTGGTGAATATCATGTCAATATGGACATCGCCGTTCTGCAGGCGCACATCGCGAATCAGCCCTAAGTCGACCACGCTGACGCCCATCTCCGGATCCATGACGTCCTGCAGGGCATCCCATATCGCCTGCTGGGTCTGCTCCCCGGAGGCGACCGCCGGCGCCTCTACGCCAGCAAGCGCATGAAGCTCTGCCATGCGCTGTTCGAGATGGCGGATGCGCTCCTCCAGCTCGTTCTCCCGTTCCACCACCTTGCTCAGCGCGCGGACCACCGGGTCCGGGAGCCGGGCATGCTCCAGCGCGTCTACCTGGTCCGCGCGCCGGCCGGCCAGCCTGGCCGGCACTCCCACCACCGTGGCCTCTGGCGGGACGTCCTTGATGACGACGGAGCCGGCGCCGATGCGGGCGTTCTCGCCGATGGTGATGGGGCCCAGGACGATGGCGCCGGCGCCGATGACCACGCCGTTCTTGACCGTGGGATGGCGCTTGGTCTTCTCCAGGCTGGTGCCGCCCAGCACGACGCCCTGATACAGGAGCACATCATCCCCGATCTCGGCCGTCTCGCCGATGACGATGCCCATGCCGTGGTCAATGAAGACCCGCCGGCCGATTTTCGCACCAGGGTGAATCTCGATGCCCGTGATGAAACGGTTGATATGGGATATCAGGCGCGCCAGCAGAAAGCGCCGGCGCCGCCACAGCCAGTGGGCGATACGGTGGAGCCAGACGGCATGCAGGCCCGGATATGTGAGCAGCACCTCCGCGCGGGTGCGCGCGGCAGGGTCCCGCTGGAAGGCAACGTCAATATCTTCCCGAATGCGTTGTAGCCAGTTCATCGGCCGAATCAACCGTCAGGGGCTTATGATTCTCGAAGGGATTCCGCCGGCTGCTCCGCCGCCGGGGCCGCGAACTCATGGGGAATGTTGCCGGCGCCGATATCAGCCAGCGTGACGGTGTCCAGATAATGGGCGATGGCGTCGCTAAGCCCTTCATACAGCTTGCGGAGGGAACAGCGCCCGGCGCGGCCGCACACTTCCTCGTCCAGCACACAGGCGGTCAGGGAAATCGGGCCTTCGACGGCGCGCAGAATTTCGCCGGCGGTGATCTGGTCCGCCGGACGGGTTAACACGTATCCACCGCCCGGGCCGCGCACGCTTTCCACCAGGCCGGCCTTGGTCAATGCCGAGAAGAGCTGAGCCAGATAGGTGGCCGGCAGTCCCTGCCGCTCGGCGATCTCCTCGCGAGTCACCGGCGCATCCTGCTGATGCATTGCCAGGTCCAGCATCGCCCGCAGGGCGTATCGTCCCTTGGTCGTGATCCGCAGCATAGCTCCCTCCTGCACATCGTACCGCTATTGTACTATAGTTGATAGCGGATGTCAAGTATTGGAGCGGCAAATCGAAATCTTGCCTTTTCCTTGGATACCGGGTATAATATAGTTGTCGCTATGGGGATGCATGGATTCGACGGGGAAGGCTGGTCACGGATGGCAAGCCGAGGTGCTCTTCCTCGTTAAACCAGAGCAAAACAAACAAGTGCCAAAAACACTGTAAAGCCGGCGTTTGCGTTCCCCAAGATGGCCGCGAGCGTCGCTCTCGCTGCCTAATCCGAGGGTGAGCAGACGCCTCAGTCACCAGAGAGCGTGACTGCGTCCACCCCGACCTCTCCTCGTCGGGCCGGGAGTGGGCGTGAGAGCAGGCGAGGTGCGGATGGGGGGACGCCGATACCTCCATCCTAAGACCGATCGGCTGGCCTGATGGCCCCGTGTCAGTCCGGTGCCCTCAGGCGAGATCCAACGACTGACGAAGCTTGTACAACCGTCCGTGGCCGAATTCTTCGGACGCGGGTTCGATTCCCGCCATCTCCACCTGGGCCGCTTGAGCGTTATCAAGCGGCCTTGTCTTTTTCACCGCATGGATATTCACGCATATCTTGGGAGGGGGTACGCACATGGAAGCGCCGAAAATCGCCGTCATCGGCGGCACCGGGGTGTACGATTTCAGCGGGCTGGAGGATATCGAGGAGTATTACCCAGTCACGCCTTTCGGCCGGCCCTCTGACGTCATCCGCATCGGCACGTTGGAAGGGGAACGCGTCGCCTTCCTGGCGCGCCATGCACGTGGACATCGGCTCCTGCCGGGCGAGGTGCCCTACCGCGCCAATATTTGGGCGCTCAAATCGTTGGGGGTGGAGCGGATCGTCGCCATCAGCGCCTGCGGCTCCATGAAAGAGGCCTACAAGCCCGGCGACATCGTCATCCCCGACCAGGTGTTCGACCGCACCCGCCGGCGCGAGTATTCCTTCTTCGGCGAGGGGCTGGTGGCCCATATCTCCTTCGCCGACCCATTCTGCCCGCACATGAGCCGCTGGGTCGCGGATGCGGTGGAAGCCGCCGGCGGCACTGTCCATCGCGGCGGCATCTATCTCATCATTGAGGGACCTCGCTTTTCCTCGCGCGGGGAATCCATTATCTTCCGACAATGGGGCGTGGACATCATCGGCATGACCATCATCCCGGAGGCGCAGTTGGCGCGCGAGGCGGAGATGTGCTATGCGGTCATGGCCCATGTCACCGATTACGACTGCTGGCATGAAACGGAAGAGGCGGTCTGCGTGGAGCTGGTGTTTGAGACGCTGGCGCGCAACGCGGAGCTGGCCCAGAAAGCGGTGAGGGAGCTGGTGCGCCGGCTCCATGCCGAAAGGCCGGCGCGCACCTGCGCCTGCGGCGATGCGCTCCGCACCGCACTGGTGACGCCGCTGGATCAGGTGCCCGAAGCGACCCGGGAAAAGCTCGCGCCCTTACTGGAGAAATATCTGCATGTCACGGGGAAATCCTAAAGGCCGGCCTCCGCATCAGGGGGCACAGCGCGTGACAAGCCGGCAAAGTATGCCGGCTTGTCGCGCCAGAGAAGCCAGTGGACGGCCAGGGCTACTGGCCGCCGGCTCTCTTACAGCCCCCAGGAATTGCGGTATATGCCGCGGGGGCCTTCGTCTTCATCCTCTTCCTCGTCCTCCCAGAGATCCTCTTCTTCGTCGAGGTAGTCGAGTTCCTCTTCTTCCTCCTCCTCTTCCTCCTCCTCGACGTCCCAGTCCATTTCTTCCTCTTCCTCCAGGAAGTCCACGATCTCCTCGAAGTTGCGGCAGCCATCCTCGTCGATGGTGATCAGGTCGCGACTGCACACGCCCTCATCCCAGAAGGCACAGTCCCTGCGTCGGCATTTCACTCTGGTCATACGTCTCTCTCCTGAAAAGTCTGGAAATCATTCGTTCCCCGCCGGCCGGCGGCGTAAAAAGCGCTGTTCCAACAGGTCCACGATGCCGGCGGCATCATCGAGATGGAACTGTGGGACGCCGGCCAGCTCCGGATAGGGTTCATCCGTCGCCAGCGCCAGCAGTTCGTCCTCGGTGCATAACAGCTCTCGGCCGCGCTCCCGGCGGGAAACCTCAATCTTGGGTTTATCGCCACGTTTATATCCTTCTGTGAGGATAATGTCAACTTTTCCTATCCGCCCTGCAATCTCGTCAATGCTCAGTTCCCGCTCCAGGCGCTCGACCAGGGCGATGCGGTTGGGCGCGGCGATGACCACCACGTCACTGCCGGCCTGCGCATGCCGCCAGGTATCCTTGCCCGGCTGGTCAATCTCGAACCAGTGCACATGATGTTTGACCGTAGCGACCCGGTAACCGCGCGCCTTCAGCTCGTGGATAAGTTTTTCCATGAGCGTGGTCTTGCCCACGTCCGACTTGCCGACGATAGAAACGATGGGAACCGCATCCGCCTGGCTCATGGCACCACCTGGGCAACGACTTTGACGCCGTTCAGCGCCATCATGTACAGGAACACCCGGTGCAGGAAGTCGCCGTCGTGCGGCATGATGCCCAACTGACGCGCTGTTTCCACTGGCAGGTCATAGGTCTGCACGCAGTCCGCCGGCACGATGACCTGCACCCCCGGGACATTGAAGGCATTGGCGCGCAGGCGCAGGTCCATGGCCGCGGTGTAGATGCACAGATCAGTGCAGTCCCCTACGATGACGAACTGCTTGACCTCGGGATGCGCCTCCAGCCAGGCCGGCAGGCCTGTCCCCAGCATACTGCTGAGCGAATTTTTGGGGAAGACCACAAATTGGTCCGAGAAGGGCAGGGTGAGCAGTTCGGGGATGGTCTCGCTCTCCGTCGTGCCGGCCAGGCAGTGCCGGCCAAAGGCCTCGAACTCCGGCGTCTGCTGGGAATGGGTGTCCTGGGTGAGGACGAAGTGCCGCACCCCATGGTCATACAGCATCTGGAACAGGCGCACCACCGCCGGCACAATGCCCTGCACGCGCGGGCTGGCCAGCGGCCCCTCCGTGCAGAAGCCCCGGATGAGGTCCACGGAGAGCACCATGGTCGCCGCCGGGTCTATCTCCGCGAGGGACAGCGCCGGCAAATTCTCGTACCACTCCACCAGCCACTCCAGAAAGGGACGGCTCCTCTGCAGAAACTCTTCCGCCTTCATCCTTTCCCTCCTCATTCGACTTCCGGCCAATCCAGCATTTCCGCGGTGACCAATTCCCCCTTGCGGGCGAGCCGCTGGTCCTCGGGGACGATGAGCAGGGCGTTGGCCTTGACCATGGAGGTCAGGATGCCAGAGCCTTGGTCGCCCGTCGTGCGGGCAAAGTACTGGTCACCCTGCTTGGTGACGATGGCGCGGATGAAATGCCGCCGGCCGCTGGTGTTCTTGATGTCCTCGTCCAGCACCACTTGGATGCGCTGTTTGCGCCATGCCCGGCGGCCCTGCATGACGCGCATGGCCGGCCGCACGAACTGCTCGAACGACACCATGGCGGAAACGGGGTTCCCTGGCAGGCCGATCAGCGGCACGCCGTCAATCAGCCCGACCGCCAGCGGTTTGCCGGGCTTCATGCGCACCTGCCAGAAGTTGATGCGGCCCAGCGTATTCAACACATCCTTGACGACATCATAGTCGCCGACCGAAACGCCGGCGGAGGTGATGAAGAGGTCCACCTGCTGGTCCAGGCCGGCGCGGATCTTGGCCGTCAAATCCGCCACGTTGTCCCGCGCAATGCCCAGCCGGATGGGGATGCCGCCGTACTTCAGCACCAACGCCGCATTGGAATACTCGTTGGAATTGCGGATCTTGCCCGGCGCCAGCGGCTGGGTAATATCCACCAGCTCGTCGCCGGTCGCCAAGATCGCCACCCGCGGCCGGCGGTGCACCTTCACGCTCGGCCGGCCGAGAGAGGCCAGCACGCCGATCTCCTGGGGCCGCAGGACAGTGCCGGCGGCCAGCACCCGCTCGCCCTGGCGAACGTCCTCGCCGGCGTCACGCACGTTGTCATGAGGTGCCACCGGCCGCAGGATCAGCACCTCCTGGCGTCGGGCGCCGGCGTGCAAATTGCTCTCCAGCGCCTGCCCCTCATCCGTGTCCTCAAAGCGCACCACCGCGTCCGCGCCGGGTGGGATCGGCGCGCCCGTCATAATGCGCACCGCGGTGCCCGGGGTGACCTCCACCTCCGGCGCGTAGCCGGCGGCTCGGTCCCCGATGAC
>JACIWP010000116.1 GCA_014360855.1 Anaerolineae bacterium | reverse complement strand
CCGGGAGCAACATACTAGGGAGGGATTGTGGTCATACATTGTAGGGACGCAGCGTCGCTGCGCCCCTACCTCGTCCTCTATGATCCAGATGATCCCGTGCACATGATTGGGCATGACGACAAATTCGTCTGCATGCAGGATCACGTTGGGCCGGCGCTGGGCGGTGCAAAACCATTCTTCCCAAGCGATCCTGCCGTATTTGCTCAGCACAACCTGAAAATTGGCCCCCGCATCCACTACCTCGCCGAACCAGCATGCCCGTTCATATGTCACCAGGGTCACGAAATATGCCCCACTTGAGGCGTAGTCGTGCCCGGGGAGGCGAAGGGAACGGCGGTGATGTCGCTCCGGGGCATATTTCATGACCGCTGTCTCCCGCCTGTCACGGTGCTTTAGCTAGGGCCTGTTCGATGGCCTCTCTCGTCAATGGGCCGCGGTATAGGGCGATGATCACACCATCGCGGTTGATAAAGAAGGATGTGGGGATGGAAACTACCCGATAGCCCCGAAATACCTCTCCACTGCTGTCAATGCCGACCGGGAAGGTCAGGCTGAGACTCTCCATGAAGGCCCGTACATCCTCGCCGGCCTCCAGGTAGTTGATGCCCAGGATGACGAAGTCGTCGTCCGCAAAGGCGGTGTAGGCCTCCTGGAGGGCCGGCATCTCATAGCGGCAGGGCGGGCACCAGGTGGCCCAGAAATTGAGCAGGACCCGCTTGCCCCGGTACGCGCTGAGCTGGATCGGGTTGCCCTCCAGGTCGCTCACCACAAAATCGGGCGCCAGCGCCCCGGGCAATGGGGCGACGGCCAGCTTGGTTGGGGAGGCCGGCGCCGGCGATGGCGTGGCCGTCGGCACCGGGGTGTCGGTAGGCATGGGCACCCAGGTGGCAGTGGGCGGCGGGGTGGAGACGGCTGGCGCGGGTATGGTGACGGCCGCCTGGGGCGGGTTCGTCCCGCAGGCGCTCAGGAAGGCCCCCAGCGCCAGCAGGCCGACCAGCAGGACGGCGCGCCGGCGCGCTCCCGGCGCTCGTCTATTCCCCATAGCGCTTCGTCTCCTGCAAGCGCTCTTTCAGCGCCTCCAGCTCCGCCGCCAGGCGCCTCTGCCGCATCGCCATGCTGAGCACAAAAATGAACGTGATCAACCACATGACCGCATAGGCCGCAACCAGGTATGTCATCTTCTCTTCTCCTTATTCGTCCAGGGATTCCCGCAGTTCCGCCACCTCATCGCTGAGAAACTCGAGCTGGGTGCGGAGCAGGAGCAGGGAAACGTACAGCAGGGAGTAGGCCAACACCGAGACGATGAGCGCGGCCAACATGGCCGGCGTCAGATCGAAGCCTTCGCTCTTGAAGATGACGGGGTGGATAGTGCGCCACCAGCGGATGGCCATGAAGGTGATGGGGACGCTGACGAAGCCGGCAATGCCGTACACCGCGGCGAAGCGGGCGCGCCGGCCGGGGTCCTCGATCACCCGACGCAGGAGCAGATAGGTCGCGTAAATCAACAGCATAATGGCGACCGTCGTCAGGCGCGGCTCCCAGGTCCACCAGGTGTTCCAGACCGGCTTGGCCCACAGGGAGCCGGTCACCGTCATGATGACGGCGAAGGCCAGGCCGATCTCCACCGACGAGAGCGCCACGATGTCCCAGCGCCGCCGGCCGGTGCGCAGATACGCGATGCTGGCCACCAGGGTGATGAAGAAGGCGAAGAACCCCACCCAGGCGGTGGCGACATGCCAGTAAAAGATGCGCTGTACGTGGCCCATGGTGGCCTCGGTGGGCGCGAAGACCAGGGCCATGTACAACGCCACCAGGATGGCGGCGCCGGTCAGCCCATGCAGGACGATCGCGATTTTGCTTATCCCCCAGCGTTCCATATCGGAGATTCCTCCCATCAGCTTTCTACCACATAGTCGAAGGTCAGATATGAGATCGTCAGGAAGGCCACATCATAGCCGATGAGCAGATTGAGCCAGTTGGCGACCTCGCGCAGGCCGGCGCCGTCCAGCACGCCGGCGGTGGCCTTCACTGCCGCCAGCACCAGCGGCAGGGCCACCGGGAACAACAGCAAGGGCAGCATCACCTCGCGCGCTCGCGTGTTGGCGGTCATGGCGGAAAAGAGCGTGCCGACGCCGGCGAAGCCAAGTGTGCCAAGCGCCACAATCAGCGCGATGTCCCAGCGCACCAGCGCCAGGTTGAGCAGTACGGAGAAGACCGGCAGGGCGATGGCATCCACCACCAGCATGAAAATCAGATTGCCCAGCATCTTGCCGAAGTAGATTACACTGCGCTCCACCGGCGTCATCAGCAGGCTGTCCAGGCATCCTTTGTCTGCCTCCTGGATGAAGGAGCGGTTCAGCCCCAGGACGCCGGCGAACACGAATGCCACCCACATCACCCCCGGCGCGACCTCCCGCACGTTCTCCACCCGCAGGTCAAAGGCAAAGTTGAAGATAAAGACGGCCAACAGCACGAAGATGAGCATCATGCTCAGCGTTTCCTTCGTGCGCAGTTCGGCCAGGATGTCCTTTTTGACGATGGCCCAAACCGCCTGCCAGGCACTGCTCATGCGGAAGCTCCTAGAGGCTGGGTTGGCCGGCGTTCCACCAGTTCCATATAGGCCTCGGTCAGTTCTGCCGTCGAGAGATGCGCCGTGGGCGAATCCCAGCGGATCTGCCCGCCGGCGAGGATGGCTACCCGTGTGCTCATCTCGCGCGCCCGCTCCAACTGATGCGTGGTCATCAGGATGGTGCGCTGTTCTGCCCCCATCAGCGACAGCAGTTCCCGCAGCATGCGCGCCGCCTGCTGGTCCAGGCCGGTGTCCGGCTCGTCCAGTAGGAGCACGGGCGGGTCATGCAGGACAGCGCGCGCGATGGAGAGGCGCTGTTGCATGCCGCGGCTGAAGGTGCGCACGGGGTCATGCCGGCGCTCATACAGCCCGACGCGCTGCAGTAATTCGGCGATGCGCTCTTCCAGCGCCGGCACCCGATACAGCCGGCCGTAAAAGCGCAGGTTTTCCTCGGCGGTCAAATCGCCGTACAGGAACGTCTGATGGGAGACCAGGCCGATCTGCTGGCGCACGCGGCGCGTGTCGCCGTCCAGCGGCTGGCCGTTGATCCAGGCGCGGCCCTCACTGGGCCGGCTCAAGGTGGCCAGGATGCGCAGGAAGGTGGTTTTGCCGGCGCCGTTCGGTCCCAGCAGAGCGAGGAACTCCCCCTGCTCGATGCGCAGGTCCACCCCGCGCAGGACCCGGTAGCGGCCGAAGGCCTTGCTGATGCCGCGCGCTTCCACCGCCGGCCAGCGTTTCGCCTGCGACGTCATGCCCGTCCCTGCCTCCCCGGTATCCATACCGGATAGGTCACCAGGCCGATGAGCAGGAGCGCCCCCAGCCCGATGGCGATGCCCAGCAGGGTGCGCTGGGAACTGCCGGCCGGCGCGGCGGTCGCGGTAGTGCTCCCCATGCCGCCGGCGGGCGCGCCCGATTTGAACGTGAGGTGCAGGGTGGTGTTGGCGGGCAGGTCCCGGGCGGCGTAATTCAGGAACGGCATTTCGCCGCCCATGGTGCCGGCGAATTCCAGCGGCGCGCCCTCCACGATCCAGCCCATGGATACCAGCACGTTCAGGTTCTTGACCGGGTAATACAGGGTATAGTCCATGGACCAGGGACTGCCCTGCGGCGGCAGGGTGTAGGACAGCACCACCTGGGCGCTGGACTGGCCAGGCGGGATGGGCATGGTGTCAGCCACGCCGTCCGACACGCTGATGAAGCGCTCCCCCAAGGCGCCGGCGTCAAAGGTGAGCTGATCCGCCTCCTTGGGCAGATACATGCGGAAGGTCACCGGCCGGCCGCCTTCCTGCAGGGGCTTGCCGATGAAGGTCTTGTCGCCGGTATTGGAGAGGATGAACATCTGCCCGACCTGCACCCCCTCGTTCAGCGGGCTGATGATGAGATGGGCGCGCGCAATGACGATGCCGCTGTCATCGTCGGTGGTCTCGTATACGTCCAGGCGCACCGTTTTCTGCGGGGCATCGGCGGTCAGGGTGATCATATCCGCGGCGTAGGCGACATCCTGGTACAGCGCGCTCACCGTGTATACGTTCTCTTCGCCCAGTGCCAGCCCGGTGAACGAAAACCCCCCGCCGGCGTCGGTCTGGGTCTGAAGCGTCTGCTTCAGTGCCGTGCCCTCGTACCAATCCAGCGTTACCAGCACATCCGCCAGAGGGGTATTCGTGGAGGCCAGCATGACCACCCCATTGATGGTGCCGCCGGCCTGCGCGCCGGCCGCCGGCACTGCCGCAAGCCCGATGAGCAATAGTATGCCTGTCAGGATGAAGCGAAGCGCGTTCCTCATCGCGATCCCCCTAACTTTGTCCCACAGCCGGGGCAAAAGCGTTCATCGCCGGCCAGCGCCCTGCCGCACTGCGGACAGCGCAGTCCCGCCGGCGTGCCGCATTGGGGGCAAAAGCGCTCGTCCGGCTCCAGGACACGCCCGCAGGTGACGCATTTGCCGGCATTGGCCCGCGGCGCCGCGGCGGCCGGCAGGGGGTGCGCCGCTGAACTTCCCTGCCAAAGGGGATATACCAGCATGAAGACCGTCAGGCCGGCCATCAACAGGAAAATAATGATTGACAGCATCTCTCCCGTCCTATCCTTCCGCTGTGTCCGAGGCACGGCGGCGCCGGCGTTCTCCCGCCGGCCACCAGGCCAGCAGGGTGCCCAGCACCATCACGCCGCCGCCGATCCACATCCACAGCATCAGCGGTTCCTGCAAAAACTGGAAGGTCGCGGTGCCGTCACTGCTCAGGCCGGCCAGGATGACGTAAAAGTCCTCCGCCGGCCGGCTCCACACCGCCACCTCCGAGACCCACTGCTCCACGTTCCAGTGGAAGTTTTTCTCCGGCACCAGCTCCCGCGCAGCCCCATTGGGGCGGGAGACCCGCAAGATGGTGGCGAAACGCTGTTTGTCGGGCAGTTCCTGGTCCACGTACTGCACATACTGCACCGTATAGCCGGCGATGTCCAGCGTCTCGCCGGGCTTCATGACCGTCTGGTACTCCTGCTTGTAGACGCCGGAGCCGACCACGCCCAGAACGATGAGCAGGATGCCCAGGTGGACGATGAGGCCGCCGTAGCGCCGGCGGTCGCGCCCCACCACCCGCAAGAGGGCGGTGACCGGGTTCTCGCCGGCGGAGCGCATGCGGGCGAGCGCGCCCCTGCCGAACTCCATCAGGATGTTGCCGGCCACGAAGGCCACCGACCCGAAGCCCACCAGCGCGATCGGTTCCCGCCGGCCGAAGACCGCCAGAACGATGACGGTCAGCACGGCGATAGCCGCCGGCGCGATCAGCCGGCGGGCAAGCTGGGCCAGGGTGGTTCGGCGCCAGAGCAGGACCGGGCACACGCCGAAGAGCAGGATGATGGCCAGACCGATGGGGCCGAAGGAACGGTTGTAGAAGCCGGCGTCCAGCGCCACCTGCTGTCCGCGGACCAGTTCGGTGATGGCCGGGAAAATGGTGCCCAGGAATACGACGGCGGCCGCGCCGACCAGCAGGAGGTTGCCGATGAGGAAGCCGGCCTCGCGCGAGAGGTACGACTCCAGGGCGTAGTTATCGGCGAAGGCGCGCCGGCGTGCTGCCAGCAGTCCCAGACTGCCGGCCATCGCAACGGCCAGGAAGGCCGCGAAGTACCAGCCCAGGGAAGAGCGCTCGAAGGCGTGCACCGACTGGATGACGCCGGAGCGGGTGACGAAAGTGGCGAAGATGCACAGTCCGAAGGTGAGGATGTTCAGCACCGCCGTCCAGGTGCGGAAAATGCCCCGTCGGGATTGCACCGCCGCGGAGTGCAGGGCCGCCGTGCCCACCAGCCAGGGTATCAGCGAGGAGTTCTCGACCGGGTCCCAGGCCCAGTATCCGCCCCAGCCCAGCTCAATGTAGGCCCACCAGGCGCCCAGGATGATGCCGATGCTCAGGAACAGCCAGGCCATCAGGCTCCAGCGGCGCACGCGCGCCATCCAGGCATCGCTGGGCTGTCCGCTGAGGATGCCGGCCAGCACGAAGGCGAAGGGAATGGTGTACAGGGCATAGCCGATGAACAGCGTCGGCGGGTGGAAGATCATGCCCACGTTTTCCAGCAGTGGGTTGAGGCCCAGCCCATCCGCCGGCCGGTTCGTCAGCAGGGCAAAGGGATTGCTGGGGAGGATCAGCACCAGCGCCATAAAGGTCTGGACGACCGCGATGGTCGCCAGCAGATAGGGGCGCAGGGGTTGGGCCGCGGCGTCGCGCTGGCTGTACAGCACGACCAGGCCGGCCATGCTCACCAGCAGGAGCCAGAAGAGCAGGGAGCCCTCCTGGCCGGCCCAGAAGGCGGAGAGCACGTAGGCCAGCGGCAGGGTATTGCTCACATGCTCAAACACATAGCGCACCTGGTAATCGCGGCTGACCAGCAGGTAGAGCAGGATGAGGGAGGATGCGGCTACCCACAGCGCCGCCATGCGGAAGCCGTTCTCGGCGGAGCGGATCAGCTCCGGGTAGCGCCGGCGCTGGCCTAGGACAAAAGCCAGCGCGGCGTAGCCGGCGCTCAAGAATGCCAGCAGTAAGGCACCATATCCGATGTCTGCGATCATGCGCGCCTCTCACTCGAAGTGTGCGCCGGCGGTCCCTTACCGCGGGGATGCGGTAGCGGTCGCCGCGGCCTCATATTTCGAAGGGCATTTCAACAGTAGGTTGGAAGCCTCGAACACGCCGTCGGCGTTCAGCTTCCCCTCCACCACCGCCTCTGCCTGGTCCTGGAACATATCCGGCCGCGGGCCGTGATACACCACCGGCAGGCGGCCGCTGTTATCCACGATGTCAAAGCGCAGGATCAGGTTCTGTTGGTCGTACTGGATGGTGGTGCCGTCCACCACACCGCTGACCCGCACCTTCTGGCCCACGGCCGCCGGCCCCTTGGCCCGCAGTTCGGCCACGGTCAGATAGTAGGCGGTGGAGCCCCCTAGGCTGGAGACAATCAGGTATACCACTACGGCGACGATGATGAACCCACCCACGATGAACTTGGTGGGGCGGGGCTTGCTCGCCGCCGGCATTTCCATGTCATGTCCTTGTCCTTCCGTCGTCATCCCTTCCTCCGTCAAATCAGCATCCTTACGGCAGTTTTCTGCGGGTGCCGCAGTTAGGGCAGTAGACTTCGTCCCGTTTGAGGGGCCGGCCGCACTGATGGCAGTAGCCGACCACATCGCCTGGCTTCGGTTTGGGCGCCGCGGCCGGCCGGCGCGACGCCCTCTTCGCTTTCCGGCCCGCTGTGCGCCGCTCCGCGTAGCGCCGGGCCTGCCGGCTGGCGCCGGCGGGGACGCGGGAGCGTGTCCACATCCACAGTCCCAGGGCCAGCCCCACTGCTATCAGCGAGCCGCCAAGGACAATGGCGGTAGTGGTGGGGATGCCTCCGCCGGCGCGCGGCGCATCCTCGAACTCTGCCGGCCCAGGCGTGGGGACGCCGAGGATCTCCGCCGAGAGCCGGCGCTCCTCGCGCTGATAGCGCACCGTCACGCTGGCCGACTGCCCCTGCTCCAGCGCGCCGATCGGGACAAGATGCAGGGGGAGCTGTGCCTCGGTGACCACACTGCCGGCCGCCGGCTCGGTCTGGAAACCGCTGGCGCCCAGCGGCTCCTGCACCTCGAACCGGAAATCGCGCACCGGGTAGTCCGCCTGATAGGTGAAGGTGAATTCCTTGTCGCTTCCCTGGCCGGCCAGTAGGTCAATGTAATACTCCATTTGGAACCGGCGGTAGGGCAGGCTGTAGCTCACCAGGAGCCTGTCGCCCTGGGTGCGCAGTTCATACTTGCGGTAGCGGAAACTGCCCAGGTCATCCACGCCGGCGGTGGCGCTTGGCGTACCCACCGACGCCGGAATGGCAAAGGTGATGGTGACAGGGAGCGGCACATCCTCCGCCAGGGTGCCGCTGTAAATGACCAGCACACCAGGCCTATCGTATTCCGGCCAGAGGGCAACCGACATTTCGTCCAGGCGCACAGGCGTCTGCGCCTGGGCGGGAAAGGCCGTGCTCACGATCAGCAGTGTCAACAGTGTCAGACAGCGCCTCAGCAGCCTCATGCTCCATACTCACAGTAAAAATGCAAGGGACAATTATAATGTAAGTGGTAAATTTTGACAACAACGCGCCATGGGGGTGTCGAGAAGTCGTGGAAATGCGGCGTGCTGGATCAGTATGGTCCCCGGATTTGGCCGGCCCAAGCTCGCCGGCATATAATGGGTGTTGCTATCCGGACCCAGGACATGCCGGCGCTGGGACGAGAGCGTGGACCGGGGTTGCCGGCAGTGCCTTTTCAACGCCATCACCTTTGGCAGGATCAGGAGAAGAACATGAAGCGAATCGCAGTGCTGACCAGCGGCGGCGATGCCCCGGGCATGAACGCCGCCATCCGAGCGGTAGTGCGGACAGGCATCGCCAGCGGTCTGGAGGTATGGGGAGTGCGGCGGGGGTTCGCCGGCCTGGTGGCCGGCAACTTCGTCCCCCTGGGCGCCCGCGATGTCGGCGGCATCATCCAGCGCGGCGGCACCATCCTGGGCAGTGCCCGCTGTGAGGATTTCAAAAAAGAAGCCACGCGCCTGGAAGCAGTGCGCGCCCTCAATCAAAATGATATTGATGCCCTGGTGGTCATAGGCGGGAACGGCTCCCAGTCCGGCTCTTACGCCCTCTCTGAGATGGGCGTGAAGGTCGTCGGCATCGCTTCCACTATTGACAACGACCTGTACGGCTCGGACATCACCATCGGTGTGGACACGGCGCTGAACATCGCGCTGGAGGCGATCGATCGGCTGAAGGTGACCGCTTCGTCCCATCAGCGCGCCTTTCTGGTCGAGGTGATGGGCCGCAAGTGCGGGTATTTGGCGCTGATGGCCGGCATCGCCGGCGGCGCCGAGGCGGTCGTCATCCCGGAAGTGGAGACGGACCCGGAGGCTATCGCGGAGGAGATCCGCCTGGCCTATCAGCGCGGCAAGCCGCACGCCATCATCGTGGTGGCGGAGGGAGCGGAATATAACGCCGCGGCGCTCGAACGCTATTTCGAGAAGCACCGCGAGCGCCTGGGCTTTGACCTGCGGGTCACCACATTAGGGCATGTCCAGCGCGGCGGCGAACCCAGCGCCTCGGATCGCATCCTGGCCACCCGCCTGGGCGCCGCGGCCGTGGAACAGCTCCTGCAGGGCAACTTTGGGGTGCTGGTCGGTTGGATCAAAGGGGATATCGCCACCACACCGCTCAAGGAAGTGGTCAGCAAAACTAAGCCGCTGGACCTTTCCCTGCTCAAGCTGGCGAACGTGCTGGCAAAATAGGTGACGGTCACCTTCAAGGTGACCGTCACCGGAGGGGTTCACGGCCTGGCCGCCGGCTCCCCTCGTTTGAAGGTCACTATCGTCACACCATCCCCGCCCTCGGAGGCATCCGCCGGCTGA
>JACIWP010000115.1 GCA_014360855.1 Anaerolineae bacterium | reverse complement strand
CCCGTGCGGGGGACGGTGGACCTCCGCCGGCGGTTCGAAGCCCTGGGTCTGCGCTTCGGCGTGGATTATGTCGCGGTCTATGATTCCACCATGGCGCGCTTCTGGTATCCCAACCCGGAGAGCCGGCCGCGCATCCGGGAAGTCCTCCAACAGTGCCAGGAGGGCCGGCTTCTGACCGGGGAAGACAAGGCGCGCTACGGCATCGCCTTTGCCGGCGACCGCTACGGCCAGGATATTTTCCTCCTGCAGACCGGGCTGGTCCTCCATCCCTCCCATATGTCCCGCCGCGTCCTGCATGCCATGCACGGCTATGACCCGGACGACCGCATCAACGACGGCATATTCCTGGCTTCGGAGCGGCCGGCCATCATCCCGGAAGCCATCACCGACCTGTTCGCTCTGCTCCTGCGGGCGGTGGGACTATCTTCGCCGGCGGAGGTGAAAGGATGAACCCCTCCGCGCAGGCGCTGGCACGACAGCTAAAGGAGCGCGCCATCAAGGGCATCGGGGTGGCAGTGGGAGTCGCCGGCCTCAGCCGGCTTCTCTTCTTCCTCCAGCAGTTGCTCCTGGCACGCCTGCTCCCCGCAGAGGCCTTCGGCCAATATGCCTTCGCCATGATGGTCGCCGGCCTCCCTGCCCTGCTGGTCAACCTGCGCGGCGCCGAGGCCGTCATCCAGAGCGAGGATGACGACGGCCGCTTCCATGACCTGGTGGATACTGCGTTCACGCTCCAGTTGATCCTAGCGTTCATTATGGCGCTCCTGCTGATTGCCGGCCGCGGGCTTCTCGCCGCCCTGCTGGACAAGCCCTATCTTGCGCCTCTGCTGGCGGCCATGTCGCTCCTGCTTTTCACCTCGACGGGAGGGCCATCGGCCAACACCGGGCCTCTGATGCTGCCGGCCGCCCTGCTGGAGCGCCGGCTGGAGTTCGTGCCGGCGCGCCTGCCCGAACTGGCCAATGTCAGCGTCAACCTGGCCGTCAGCCTGGCCCTGGCGCTTCTCGGACAGGGGGTCTGGAGCCTGGTATGGGGGTTCGTCGCCGGCTCTTTCTTCCAGGCCCTCCTGCTCTGGAGACTGGCCCACTTCCAGCCGCGCCTGCGCGTCTCGCGCCCGGTCCTGCGGCGCTATCTGGGCTTTAGCTGGCCCCTGTACCTCAGCTACATCCTCAGTTGGGGCTACCTGAACGCCGATTACTTCTTCGTCGGCCGCTGGAAGGGCGAGGCGCGCCTGGGCATCTACTACATGGCCTTCACGATCTCCCAGCTCCCGCTCCAGGCGCGCTTTATCCTGAGCCGGGTTGCCCTGCCGGCCTTTGCCCGGGCACGACAGGAGCCGGCGCTCTTACAGCGCACCTACGCGCTCACTACGCGCTACGCCCTGGCCGCCGCCGGCCTCGCCGCCGGGGTCGGCATCGGATTGGCAGAGCCGGCCGTGCGCCTCCTGCTGGGCGAACGCTGGCTGGCGGCGGCGCCGGTACTCCAGATCCTCTTGCTCTCGACCTTCTTCCGCCTGGGCTTCGGCTTCAACGGAGAACTGCTCATCAGCCTGGGCCGCACGGACGCCTTTCTTGGGGCCACTGCCGCCGCGCTCGGGACACTGCTGGCCCTGGGGCCGGCGTTCCTGCGCCTTTGGGACATCCCAGGCATGGCATGGGCGGTAACGGCTTCCTCGCTTGCCAGCGCCGCCGTTTCGTGTATCATAATCGCCAGAGAGCTGAAAATAGCCTACGCCGGCCTCATCGCGCCGGCATTGGTCTGTACCCTGCTGACGGTCCCGATAGGACTGCTCACCGCTCCCCATATCCAGGGCATCATGGGACTGATCAGCGCCGGCGCGGGGCTTGTGGTCCTGTACTGCGCGGCCTTCCTGGCGCTCTTTGAGCGCAGGACCACGCGCCGGCTGTGGGCATACCTGGGACGCTCGCACAGGAACGCACCATGACCGAAGAACGGCCGTTTCCGGCATACCTGGCGCAACTGCGGGTGCTGATGTTGAACCCGCCTTTCCTGCCGCGCTTCTCGCGCGCCCAGCGCAGTCCGGCGGTCACCAAGAGCGGAACGCTGTACTACCCCATCTGGCTGGCGTACGCGACCGGCGTGCTGGAGGACGCCGGCTGTCAGGTGCGGCTGATCGACGCGCCGGCGGATGGCACCACACTGGAGCAGTTGCGCGAACTGGTCGCGACGTGGCAGCCCCATCTGCTGGTCACGGATACCAGCACCCCCAGCTTTGACAACGATATGCGGGTGGTGCAGGAGCTGAAAGCCGTTCGGCCGGCCGTGTTCTGCGTCTCCGTCGGCCCGCACGTATCCGCTCTGCCGGACGAGGCGCTGGCAGGCGCGCCGGCGCTCGACGCCGTCGCCCGGCATGAGTACGAATACACCCTGCTGGAGCTGGCAAAGACGCTGGTGGCCGGCGGGCCTCTGGAAGGGGTTGCCGGCCTGAGCTTTCGCAAGGATGGCGCCGTCATCCACAACCCCGACCGCCCATTTATCGAAGACCTGGATACCCTGCCCTTCGTGACGCGCGTGTATAAGACGCACCTGAACCCCCTGCACTACTTCTATGCCATCACCCCCTATCCGCAGGTGGCCATTGTCACCGGTCGCGGTTGTCCGCACCGCTGTGTGTACTGCGTCTACCCCCAGACCTTTCAGGGCCGGCGCTACCGCTACCGCAGTCCGGCCAACGTCGTGGCGGAATTCGAATACATCGCCCGCGAGCTTCCCTACATCAAGCACGTCTTTATCGAGGATGACACGCTGACCGTAAACCGCGAGCGCTGTCGCGAGCTGGCAGAGCGCCTGCGCCAGGCGCGCACCGGGCTGACCTTCACCGCCAACTCACGCGCCGATGTGGACTATGAGACGCTGAAAGCGCTCAAAGCCGCCGGCTGTCGCATGCTCTGCGTCGGGTTCGAGAGCGGCGATGATGAGGTCCTGCGCCAGATTCGCAAGGGCATCACCACCGAGCAAATGAAGCGCTTCATGCGCGATGCCCGCCGCGCCGGCATCCTGGTGCATGGCTGTTTCATGGCCGGCTGTCCAGGCGAAACCCGCCAATCTCTGGCGCGCACCCTGCAGTTGGCCAAAGAGCTGAACCCCGACACGGCGCAGTTCTTCCCGCTGATGGTCTACCCCGGCACAGAGGCCTACGCCTGGGCTGAGCGCAGTGGCTATTTGCGAACACGAGATTTCCGCCGCTGGGTGACCGAAGAGGGACTGCACAACTGCGTGGTGGACCTGCCCGGCCTGCCGGCAGAGGAGCTGGTGGCCTGGTGCGACGAAGCGCGCCGGCAGTTTTACCTGCGGCCGCGCTACATCCTTTCCAAACTCACCCAGATCACGAGCCATCCGGACGAATTCGTGCGAGTGGTGAAGGCGGCGCGCTCGTTCCTCCCCTTCCTGTTCCGGCCGCATGCGCGCCGGCGCGCCGGCTGTTGAGACATCCGCTCTGCGCGGCCCCGGATAATTTGCCTTTCCCTGCCGGCGGGTGTATAATGCGGCCAACTGGTACGACCAATGAGCAGTGAGATCACACGAGCTGGAGGATATATCCCATGCCACAACTGGGTGTGCCTGAACTGATCATCATCCTGGTGATCGTGCTGATCCTGTTCGGTGCCGGCAAACTGGCCGAGGTCGGCGGTGCGTTGGGGCGCGGCATCCGCGAGTTCCGCAAGGCCAGCCGCGAGGTTGAGGAAGCGGGCAAAGAGGTAGAGGCCGAAGCCAAGGCCGCCTCGGCAGAAGCTTCCCAAGAGGCCGGCGCTTCCGAGGAGAAGTAATCCCGCCGGCGTTCCCAACTCCATCCCCAAAACGCTACCGCCCCGTGTACCATCACCGGGATGATACACGGGGCGTGTATTGCGTGTAGAGGAAGCCGGCGTCAGCTTTTGGCCGGCCGCACCGCCTCCAGGATCTTCTCCAACAGCATACCCTCCGGCGCCGCGCCCTCAATATGCACCTTCTCATTAATCACGGTGCGCGGCACGCCCTGCACATGGTATTTCTGTCCCAGGTGCGGGAACTCGATCACCTCGACGCCATCGGCGCGCACTTTATCGCTCTCGATGGCCATGCGGTGCGCCAGGTGCACCGCGCTGGGGCAGTACGGACAGGTCGGCGTGACGAAGACCTGCAGATGCACCGGGCTCTCCAGCTTCGCCAGCGCCTCCTTCGTCTTCTGCGAAAGCCCCGACTCCCCTTTGGAAACCGCGATCATCGTCTCAATAAGGCCCGTGAATTCATATCCCGAGGGAATGCCGTAAAAGCGGATGCCGTAATCCTTGGTGCCGATGATGGCGATGGCGGGGATTTTGTCAATGCCGTACGCCTCGGCCTTGTCCTTGTCGGTAACGAAGTTATAGACCTCCACGTGCACGCGCGGGGAAATTTCTCCCAGCTCCTCCACCAACTGCCGGGTCTCGCGGCAGAACTGACACTCAAACTCCTGGGTGAACATGACCAGCGTCACGTCATGGACGAATTCCTGGTCGAACATCTTGCGGATGGTCTCGCGATCTTCCTTGCCAATCAGTGCCATAGGAACGCCCTCCTCTGTTTTTCATGCATACCCCGTATGGGTATCTCTACTATACCATACCCCTGGGGGGTTGTCAAATTCTGGAGAGCGTTATTCCACCAGGCGGGCGAATTCGTCGCGGGGGAAGCGCGGGAGAGGCTGGTCCCCGCCGGCATCCCTCAACCACACCCCCTCGCCCGCCGGCAGGACCTCGCCAATACAGCGGGCCACAATGCCGGCCTCCGCCAGCACCCGCACCGCTTCCTCCGCCTGCACAGCCGGCACCGTCGCCAGCAGTGCCCCCGAGGCGATCAAACCCAGCGGGTCCAGCCCGAAACGCTGGCACAGCGCCTGCGTCTCCGCCAGTATGGGTATCGCGTCCCGGTACACGCGCAGGCCCACGCCGGCGGCCGCCGCCAGCTCCCACAATGCCGTCGCCAGCCCCCCTTCGGTCGGGTCGTGCATGGCGTGCACATCCACATGCTGACGCAAAAGGCGCGCCTCGCGCACCACGCTGATGCCCGGTTCGTGAAGCATCTGCCGACAGCGCCGGAGAAAATCAGCGGGGAACTCGCCGGCCAGCATCTCCCCCTTCTCGCGAGCGATCAGCGCCGTGCCCTCGATGGCAATGCCCTTGGTGAGGATGAGCGCATCGCCCGGCCGTGCGCCGCCGGAATGCACCAGCCTGGCCGGCTCCACCTCCCCCAGCATCAGCCCCACCAGGATAGGACGATCCAGATCGTAGGTGACTTCGGTGTGCCCGCCGCACAGCGTGATATCCAGGGCCTGGCAGGCCTCGGCGAGCTGGGCGAAGATGGACTCCGCCATTTCTGCGTCGGCAGTGCCGGCCGGCAGTAACGCTGTCACCAGGAACCACTTCGGCACGCCCCCACTGCAGGCGATGTCGTTGGCGTTCACGTTGACCGCATACCAACCGATCTCGTCCGTGGCAAAGGTGATGGGGTCGGTCTTGGCCACCAGATAGCGCTCGCCGAAGTCAATGACCGCGGCGTCCTCCCCCACCCCTGGCCCGACGATGACGCGGCTGTTGGGGCGGGTGTACTTGCGCAGCAGTTCCTGGAGCAGTTCCGCCGGCAGTTTGCCCACTGGCAGAGGATTCGCCATGTGTTTCCTCCTAAAATGATAACCTTCCACACAAGGTAAAAGGCCTCTCTCGAAGCCGAGCGAGGCCTTTTACGTCTCTCTGCGCCGCAGCGTCTCTTCTACCGGATTTCAGCAGGAGGTGACGCTACGGCGCAACGCATGTTACTATTACACATGTGTGGCATCACCTCCTTTTCCGTGGGATGGCGACGGAGGGGAAAAGGAGTGCGCCGTTGACACGCCTTTTCACACCTAACCTCATTATCGCACAGAATACGCCGGCGGTCAATACCGCACGCCGGCCGCGTGCACTCACCAGGGCATTGGTCCGCCCATCAGCTCATTTGGGGTACGTCTGGGCCAGATAGCGCACGACCGCTTCGATCTCCTGGGCGGACAGCGCGGCGCCCTTCCCCACCATCCGCTCGACCGTGGCCTTCCAATCCGCCTCGCTCTTGCGGGACTGCCGCACGCGATCCAGGGAATGGCATCTGGTACACCGCTCCTCCAACAGCTTTTTGCCGTCCAGGGCCGGCACAGCCGTGGCGAAGGTTCCAGGGTGGGCGTGGGAGACGGTTGTACCGCCGGGGTAGTCGCCGGGGCTTCGGCCGGCGTCGCGGCGTGGATTCACTCGAGTATGTCGCTGATGTCGGAAATCTCCGGAAAATCGTCCGAGTCCTCGGTGAGGGGTTTCTCTAATTCCACCAGCAGGGCGCGTGCTTCGTCGGCATATTCCGCCGGCACCAGCACCCGCACCTCCCCCAATCCATCCACCGTCAGCCCCATGACGATGCCCAGGCTCTCATACTGGAGCAGGACGGGGATGCCGGCCGCCTCCAGCTTCGAGCGGATCACCTCCGCCCGAAGCTGGCCCGACGCGATGTACACCACCTCTAGTCCGCTGGAGTCCTCGTCCACATTACTCCCTCGCATTCTCGAAGACGATGAGCCGCGGCCGGCCCACCGCCGTGAAGATCAGGTCACTGCCCAGATAGAGCTTATCGCCCCATCCAGAGGCCACCTGGACATACTGGTGGTTCTCCTCCACCTGGATCTCCACCTTATCCGCGCCGGCCTCACGCGCCCGCTGTTCCGCCAGCCGGCGCCCTACCGACATGGCGTATTCCCTCGCCTCCTCCAGCAGGCCGAACTCCCACACGCCCTCGGGACTGTACAGCCGCACCTTTTCGCCGCCGTCCACCGGCGCGATCTGCAAGCGCACCGTTTGAATGACACTGCCCGATACGGCGCCGATGGCATTGGCCAGGCCGGCGTGCTCGGGAATGCTCAATTCGGTATGCAGTAGCTCGGCGACCCGCGGCATGTAGATGCGCACCGGCGCGCCGATAGCCACCAGGTGCAGGTTGACCTTCAATGTGCATTCCAGGCTGGTATTCTCCCGGTCATTCTGCAAAGCGTTTTCGATGAGGAATGCCCCGACGCCGTCGGACTGCTCCAGCTCCAGGCCGCGCTCATCCGCCAGCACCTTGGCGAGGATCTCGCGCGCGATCTTGTCCGAGGTGCCGGCCACGACGCGCCGACAGAATTCCTCTACGGACAGGCCGGCCATGCGCGAAAGGATTTTGGCCCCCAGCTCCGCGGCCTCGTTGTTCCAGGCGTTGTACATGCCCAGCACGTGGGTGGCATCGGTGGGGGTAAAGCCGGCGCGCAGGAGATACCCCTTGTCCTCCCATTCTTTGAGATAACCCAGATAGAGCCGGCGGAATTTGCCCTTGGATGTGAGCTGATAGAGGGAGCGCGGGCCTTTCTTCAGCTCCTCCAACAGCTCCACTTCCACCTCGTCCAGCGTGCGGCCGTTCGTGGGGACAGGGCGCACCGGCACCATGAATTCCACCGCCAGCTCGTCATACGTGTCCAACAGCATATCCTGCTTGCGCAGTTCCAGCAGGACCTCCGGATGTTGTGCGGCCAGGATGGAGAGCGGGATGACGCGGCGGGGGCCGATGGCGATTTCCCGCTCCCTGCTGACGCGCACATAGCTGTCCCCGCCGATGCCGGCGGTGCGCATATCCACCGCCTCCACCATGGTGCGCCATCTCCCGACGCGTGCACCCTCGGGGTTGATGCCGGGCCGGCCGTTCCGCAGGACCGCGATATCGGTGGTAGTGCCCCCGACATCCACCACCAGCCCATCCTGGATCGCGACCAGGTGCTTTGCGCCGATGACGCTGGCCGCCGGCCCGGAAAGAATGGTTTCCACCGGGCGCTGTTTGGCCATTTCCACGTCCATCAAGGAGCCGTCACCGCGCACCACCATCAATGGGGCGCGAATGCCGCGCTCCGCCATCGCCTGCGCCACCGAATCCATCAGCGAGCGCAGGAAGGGGATCAGGCTGGCATTGAGCGCCACGGTAGTGGCGCGGCGGATGGAGTTCAGGCGGGTGGTTAATTCATAGCCGCAGGTGACGGGCAGGCCGGTCAGCTCTTCCACCATCTGGCGGACGATCTTCTCGTGGGCCGGGTTGCGGGTGCCGAAATAGCCGGAAATGGCAAAGGCCTCGACCCGGTCCTTCCATTCGAGGATTGTTTTGCGGGTCAGCTCCAGGTCCAGGGGTTCTTCCTCGTTGCCGTTGAGGTCATGCCGGCCGGGGAGGAAGACGAAATTATCGGTCACCAGGTCCCGCTGAAACCCGTAATCATACACCAGCTCTTTATCATAGCCGAGGAGCAGGAGACAGATCGGGGCACCCTTTCCTTCCACGATAGCGTTGGTAGCCAGAGTGGTGGAGATCGCCACCAGGCTGATGTTTTTGGCATCGTTCTCCAGCACAGCGTCCATGGCGTTGCGGATGCCGATAGCCAGGTCCTCTTTGGTGGTCAGTGCCTTGGCGCCCCGCAGTACCTCCCCGGTATCGTAATCCACGATGACGGCATCGGTATAGGTACCTCCGGTATCAATGCCCAGAGCTAGTGCCATATTTCACAATATCTCCTTTCCATATCGTGTATCTACGCACAATATATCCTTTTCGGACAGTATACTACAAACCTGAAGAATTTTCAAGAGGGGGCTGGAACGCCGGCGCCGGCCAAGACCGCCTATATATCGGATAGGATGCGCTGGACATGCAAACGCACTGATGCGGCGAGAAAAACCTTTGCACGCTTCCCCTATCATGGTATAATCAGAAAGACAAGGCGCCAACACACTCAGAAGCACAAGCCGCTTCAGGAAAAGTAGCGAACTGGCGAGGGGACATGGCCAACGAACAAAAGGACAGGATCCTAGTCGTTGACGATAACAAGCTGAAGCTCGTGCAGGATAAGCTGGGAGCCGCCGGCTTCGAGGTCTTCACCGCCGAAAGCGCCGAACAGGCCAGCGCCATCCTCCCGTCCGTCAAGCCCGACCTCATCGTCCTGGATGTCATGATGCCGGGCATGGACGGCTATGAGTTCTGCCGCCGGCTGAAATCCGCCCCTGAAACCTCCCCCATCCCCGTCATCATGCTCACGGCGCGCGGCGACATCAGCGAAAAGGTGCGCGGCTTCGAGGCCGGCGCGGACGACTACATCGTGAAGCCCTTCGATCCCACCGAGCTGGCCCTGCGCATCCGCGCCCTGCTCACCCGGGTGCGGTCCGCGCGCGGCCTGGCGCCGGCCCCCTCCCCCGCCGGCCACATCTTCAGCGTCTTCTCCCTGCGCGGCGGCTCGGGCAAGACCAGCCTGGCGGTGAACCTGGCCCTGGCCCTTGTCCAGCTCTGGAGCGCCGAGGTCGCTCTGGTGGACCTGGCGCTCGAGGCAGATCATGACGCCATGATGCTCGACCTGCGCCCCAAATACACCTGGGCGAATCTGGCGGAGAAAGAGCAGGCCGAAATTGACGAGGACGTGGTGC
>JACIWP010000114.1 GCA_014360855.1 Anaerolineae bacterium | reverse complement strand
TGGATGCCACCGGGACGCAGTATACCTTTTATCTTCGACCCGAGGCCCGCTTTCAGGATGGGCGGGCCATCCGGGCGGAGGATGTGAAATTTTCGCTGGAGCGGGCCTGTGATCCTCGTACAGGTTCGCCCGTTGCGGCGTTATATCTGGGGGATATCGTGGGCGCGATGGAGCGCATAGCCGGCGTGGCAGATGAAATCCGAGGCGTTGAGGTGCTGGATGAGCGCACCCTTCGCCTGACAATTGATGCACCAAAAGCCTATTTTCTGGCCAAACTGACCTACCCCTCTGCCGCGGTGGTGGACAGCAGAAATGTCCTGGGCGCCAATTGGACCGAGCGCCCCAACGGCAGCGGCCCATATCGGCTGTCCAAACGCACGGACGACGAGATTGTGCTGTCAGCCAGCCCCACCTACTTCCGCGGTACGCCTGGCATCACCCAACTTTTCTTCAACCTCTCCGCCGGCGACCCCACGACCATGTACGAAAATGACGAGCTGGACGTCGCCCCGGTGGGCATTGAGGACCTGGAGCGCGTGCTGGACCCGAGCAATCCCCTGCACGCCGAGCTGGTCACCGTCCCTCAGCTCACGGTACAGTATGTGGCCTTTCACACCCGGTTGGAACCGTTTGACGACAAAAACGTGCGGCTGGCGTTCGTGTATGCCACCGACCGCGAGAAGCTGGCCGAGGTGATGTTCAAGCGCAGTGTGGTGCCGGCCTGGGGGGTGATGCCCCCTGGCCTGCCTGGCTACAACCCGGATGTGCCGCGCCTGGCGTATGACCCGGAGAAGGCGCGTCAGCTCCTGGCGCAGTCGCGGTACGGTGGGCCGGCCGGCCTGCCGCCTATCGTCTTCGCCGTGAGCGCCGGCGGCAGTCGGATCGCCGAAGCCCTGGCCGCCATGTACGCGGATGTCCTGGGCGTCGAGGTCGAGATCCAGCAGGTGGTATGGGGGGATTTTCTGCGGGACATTAATCAGGGCGCATACCAGATGTTCTTCCTGGGCTGGAGCGCGGATTACCCCGACCCGCAGGACTTCCTGGATATCCATTTCCACAGCGCCAGCGACGGCAACAGCACAGGCTACAGCAATCCAGAAGTGGATGCCCTGCTGGAACAGGCGCGTGTGGAACAGGACGAAGAGCGGCGCTTTGCGCTGTACCGCCAGGCCGAGACCATCATCGTGCAGGACGCGCCCTGGATACCCCTGTATCATGGGGTGCAGTACGAGCTTGTCAAACCCTATGTCAAAGGGCTGGTGATTACCCCGCAAGGGGAATATGATGTGAGCAAGGCATATATTGAGGGTGCTCGCTGAGGGTTGGAAACGACCTGTCGGGTGGACACACGGGGAGGGCGTGCCCACTGGCAGGTGATTATATCGGCCGAGGAACGCCGTATCACCGTTGTCATTGGAGGAATGCATGGCTCGTTTGCTCGAGGTCAAGGGTCTCAAGACGCAGTTCTTCACCCAGGATGGCGTGGTGCACGCCGTCAACGGCATTTCTTATCACGTAGATGAGGGCGAGACATTAGGTATTGTGGGGGAGAGCGGGTGCGGCAAGAGCGTGGGCGTGCTCTCGCTACTGCGGCTCATCCCCCAGCCTCCCGGAAAAATTGTCGGCGGGGAGGCGTGGTTTGACGGCAAGGACCTGTTGAAGCTGAGCGAGAGTGAGATCCGACAGGTGCGCGGCAACCGCATCGCCATGATCTTCCAGGACCCGATGACCTCGCTGAACCCGGTGCTGACGATCGGGTTTCAGATTGCGGAAGCACTGCAGTTGCACCTGGGGATGACCAAGCAGCAAGCCCGCCGGCGCGCCATCGAACTGCTCGAGATGGTGGGCATCCCCAACGCCGCCGACCGCATTGACGATTATCCCCATCAATTTTCCGGCGGCATGCGCCAGCGCGTGATGATCGCCATGGGGCTTTCGTGCAACCCGCAGTTGCTGATCGCCGACGAGCCGACTACGGCGTTGGACGTGACCATTCAGGCACAGATTCTGGACCTGGTGAAGCGGCTGAAGCAGGAGATCGGCATGGCCATCATCTGGATCACCCACGACCTGGGGGTGGTCGCCGGCCTGGCCGATCGCGTGGCCGTCATGTATGCCGGCTTCATCATCGAGCTGGCCGGCGTCAAGGAACTCTACGGCAACCCTCGTCATCCCTACACCCTGGGCCTCCTGCGCTCCATCCCCCGCCTCGATATGCCGCGCAAGGCCAAGCTCACTCCCATCGAGGGCATGCCGCCCGACCTGCTCTCGCCGCCGGAAGGCTGTCCATTCGCCCCGCGCTGTGCCTGGGTCATGGACAAATGCTGGAAGGAAAATCCGCCCCTGGAACCCATCGGACGGGGGCATCTGCTAGCATGCTGGGCGGATATCACGAAGACCCCCAAAGCGTAAGCCATCATGTTTCTCGTGTGATAATAATGGAGACGGCAATGACAGGAACCAACGAGACGGGCAAAAACGAAATCCTGGTGCGGGTGGAAAACCTGAAGATGCATTTTCCCATCACCCAGGGCATCATCATTCAGCGGCAGGTCGGTACGATCAAGGCCGTGGACGGCATCAGCTTCTTTATCCGCCGCGGCGAGACCCTGGGATTGGTGGGGGAGAGCGGGTGCGGCAAGTCCACCACCGGGCGCGCTATCTTGCAGTTGTACCGCCCCACTGCCGGCGACGTCTGGTTCGAGGGCGTCAACCTGGTCCAGCTCAAGGGCGAACAACTGCGCCGCATGCGCCGCAAAATGCAGATGATCTTCCAGGACCCCTATGCCTCCCTCAACCCGCGCATGACCGTCGGCAATATCGTCGGGGAACCCCTGGAAGTGCACAATATTGCCACGGGCAAAGAGCGCCGCGAGCGGGTGCAGGAACTGCTCCAGGTGGTGGGCCTCAACCCCTACTTCGTCAACCGCTATCCGCATGAGTTCTCGGGCGGCCAGCGCCAGCGCATCGGCATCGCCCGCGCCCTGGCGGTCAACCCTTCGTTCATCGTCTGCGACGAGCCGATCTCGGCCTTGGACGTCTCCATTCAGGCGCAGATCATCAACCTCCTGGAAGAATTGCAGGACCAGTTCGGCCTGACCTATCTCTTCATCGCCCATGACCTTTCGGTGGTGCGGCATATTTCCAACCGCGTGGCGGTGATGTACCTGGGCAAGATCATGGAACTGGCGGACCGGGATGAGCTGTATGAGAATCCTCTGCATCCCTATTCCAAGGCGCTCCTTTCGGCGGTGCCCATCCCCGACCCGGTGGTCGAGGAGAAGCGCCAGCGCATCATTCTGAAGGGGGACGTGCCTAGCCCGGCCAATCCGCCCAAGGGTTGTAACTTCTGCACGCGCTGTCCGGAGGTGATGGATATCTGTCGGGAGGAAGAGCCGGGCTTTGTCGACGTCGGCGGCGAGCATTGGGTCGCCTGCTGGCGCGTCGGGCATTGAGCCGGCACGGTCAGAGCGAAATCGGTATCTGGAATGTTGCTTGACCCCCCGGTATCCCATGGGGCCTGGTCAGAAGGCTTCCCCGAAAGGAGGTGATGCGGCGAGTGAGGCAGTCCTCAGGAAGGGGAAACTCGCACCCCGTCCGTATAGTTCGGTAGCCTTCGCAACTTCAGATGTAAGGGAGGAGATGTACCATGCTTAGCAAGAAGTGGGCCCTACTGCTGGCCGCAGTGATCGTCACCAGCCTGATCCTGGCCGCCTGCGCGCCCGCCACCCCGCAGGTGGTGGAGAAGGTGGTCAAGGAGACGGTGGTGGTCGAGAAGGAAAAGACCGTCGTGGTCGAGAAGGAAGTGGTGGTCACCCCGACCCCGAAGCCGGAGGAGGAGCTGATCACCCTGAACTGGAACTTCGGCACCGAGCCGCCTACGCTCGACCCTGCCCTGGCCGAGGACACCACCTCGGTGGATGTCATCGAGAACCTGTTCCTGGGCCTGACGGCCTTTGACCCCGAGGGCAATGTCACGGGCGAGTTGGCGACCGAGTGGACGACCAACGAGGCCGGCGACGTCTACACCTTCAAGATGCGCCAGGATGCCAAGTGGGTCAAGTATAACCCCGGCACCAAGCAGGTGGAAGAGGTCGGCCCGGTAACCGCGCATGATGTCGTCTACGGCATCAAGCGCACCCTCGACCCGCGCACGGCCTCCGGCTATGCCTACGTGCTCTACATCATCAAGGGCGGCGAGGCGTTGAACACCGCGGACACCGAGGCGCTGAGCGAGGAAGAACTGCAGGCGCTCGTGGATGCGGTGGGCGTGCGCGCCGTGGATGACTACACCGTCGAGATCACGCTGGAGCATCCCGCCGGCTACTTCCCCGGCATCGCCGGCATGTGGGTCGCCCGGCCTATGCCCAAGGATGCCATCGAAGCCCACGGCGAGCGCTGGATCGAGCCCGGCTTCATCGTCACCAACGGCCCGTACATGCTGGCCGAGTGGGCGCATGAGGACCACCTGACCCTGCTCAAGAACCCGCTTTACTATGATGCCGACAACGTGCAGATCGAGAGGATCTACGGCGTCATGGTGGTCGAAGCCTCCACGGCCATGGCCATGTACGAGAACAACGAGCTTGACACCACCGCGCCGCCGCTGGAGGACATGGACCGCATCAAGGCCGATCCCGTGCTGAGCAAGGAACTGCACATCGGCCCGTACCCCTGCACCTACTACTACGGCTTCACCACCGACAAGCCGCCGGTGGACAACAAGCTGGTGCGCCGCGCCCTGTCCGCCGCCATCGACCGCAAGTCGCTGGTGGAGAACGTGCTGAAGGGCGGCCAGCTCCCGGCCAACACCTTCACCACCATAGGCATGTTCGGCTCGGCCGCACAGGATCCGGACATCGCCCCGTGGGCGCTGGACTATACCCTGGGCCTGCAGAAGGCCAAGGAATGGATGGCTGAGGCCGGCTATCCCGACGGCAAGGGCTTCCCCGAGATTATCCTGATGCACAACACCAGCGAAGGCCACAAGAAGATCGCCGAAGCCATCGCTGCCATGTGGAAGGAAGCCCTGGGCATCAGCGTCAAGATCGAGAACCAGGAGTGGAAGGTCTACCTCAACACCATCAGCAAGACGACGCCGGTCGAGCAAATGCCGCATGTCTGGCGCCTTGGCTGGTGCGCGGACTACCCGGATGCCAACAACTGGCTGAACGAGGTCTTCCATCCGGACAAGCGCAACGACATCCGCTGGAACAACCGGGAGTTCGCGGAGCTGGTGGACAAGGCGGAGGTCTCCCAGGATCCGGAAGAGCGCAAGGCCCTGTACAAGCAGGCCGAGAAGATCCTGGTGGAAGAGGAAGCCGCCATCGCCCCGATCTACTACTACACCACGGTCAACCTGACCAAGCCGTGGCTCCAGCGCAACTACTTCGGACTGGGCGGCCAGGACTTCTTCAACTGGAAGATCGACTGGGAAGCCAAGAAGGCGGCGCTGGGCAAGTAATCGGGTTTCGTCCTCCGGGTGACAGTCACCATCCCGGTGACTGTCACCCGGTCACTGGCAGGAATGCTTTTCTTGGAATGCCCGTCTGCCTGCGGGCAGGCGGGCAGTGCAAGAAAAGGATACGATGATGCATATAACTGGTGTAAGGAGGCACTGGGGTGACGAAATATATCATTCGACGCCTGTTGTGGGGGATACCGGTTCTCTTCTTTGTGATCCTGGTGGTGTTTATCCTGGTGCGGTTCCTGCCTGGCGGGCCGTTTGATTTCGCCGGCGAGAAGCAACTGCCCCCGGCAGTGGTGAAAAACCTGGAGGCCAAATACCACCTCAACGACCCGCTGTGGAAACAGTTCGTGGACTATCTGTGGGGCGTGGTGCGGGGAGACCTGGGGCCCTCCTTCCGCTATCGCAACCGGACGGTGAATGATGTCATTGCCGAAGGACTGCCGGTCTCCGCGCAGTTGGGTATGCTGGCCATGCTGATCGCCATTGGCATCGGCATCCCGCTGGGCATCATCGCGGCCCTGCGCCACAATACCATCGTGGATTACCTCGCCACGTTCTTCGCCATCGTGGGGGTGTCCATCCCCGCCATCGTGATGGGGCCGCTGTTGATCTGGATCTTTGCCCTGAAACTGCAGTGGTTCCCCGTCTCTCGCTGGGGCGCGCAGCCGCCCTATTTCCTGGGGTTCCTGCCCAAGCCGGACCTGACCTTCTGGCGGCATGCCATCCTGCCGGCCTTCACCCTGGGCACCGGCCTCTCCGCCAGCATCGCCCGGCTGACGCGCGCCAGCCTCCTGCAGGTCATTCGGGAGGACTATATCCGCACGGCGCGTGCCAAGGGCCTGGCTGAGCGGATGGTCATCTTCCGCCACGCGCTCAAGAACAGCATGATCCCGGTGGTGACCATCCTGGGCCCCATGTTCGCGGCGGTGCTGACCGGCACTTTCGTGGTGGAGCAGATCTTCGCCATCCCCGGTCTGGGCAAGCATTTCGTCACCAGCATCGGCAATCGGGATTACCCCATCATCATGGGGACGACCCTGCTGTACGGCGTGGCCATCGTGATCGCCAATTTACTGGTGGATATCGTGTATGCGTGGTTGGACCCGCGCATCCGGTTCGACTGATCGAGGGAAAGATGAAGCGCCGGCCGCGGCGCCGGCGATCTGGTTGATAGACAGGTGGAGGGAACATGAGCACGGTCAAAACAACTACTGCCAATAACCTGCAGTTCGCCGCTCGCAAGGAGCGCAGTCCCTGGGGCGATGCCTGGCGCGCGCTTCTGAGGAACAAGCTGGCGGTCGCCAGCGGCATCTTCATCATCGTACTGATCTTTGTCGCCGTCTTCGCCAAGTACATCGCTCCTTATCCCTATGATAAGGGCAACTTGGCAGATAACTATGCCCTGCCCGGCCCCAAGTATCTCCTGGGCGCGGACTTCCTGGGACGCGATATCCTCAGCCGCACCATTTACGGAGCGCAGGTTTCCCTGGCGGTGGGATTTGTGGGGGCCTTTGTCAGTCTGCTCATCGGCATGACCTATGGGATGATCTCCGGCTATTCCAGTGCTCGCGTCGATAATATCATGATGCGCTTTGTGGATTTCCTATACGCCATGCCCATCCTGATCTTCGTGATCTTGCTCCAAGTGTATTTCAAGGCGGTGGCACGCACGGGCGTCGGCGGCCCATTCCTGCATACCCTGGTGGCCATCGACAGCAAGATGGGCGGCATGTTCTTTATCTTCATCGCCATCGGTATGCTGAACTGGCTGGGCATGGCGCGCATCATGCGCGGCCAGGTGCTGTCCCTGAAGCGCAAGGAGTTCGTCGAGGCGGCGCGCTCCGTCGGCGCCAGCGACCTGCGCATCATCTTCCGCCACCTCTTCCCCAACGCGCTGGGACCCTGTATCGTGGCGGAGACGCTGGCCATCCCTGGCTATATCTCGACGGAGGCATTCCTGAGCTTCCTCGGCCTGGGCGTGAACGCACCTCGCCCGAGCTGGGGCATCATGATCTCCGAGGGCTATGTCGGACTGCGTTCCTATCCGCACCTGCTGTTGGCGCCGGCGGTGGCCCTGACCCTGACCATCCTGGCCTTTAACTTCCTGGGCGACGGCCTGCGGGACGCCTTTGACCCGCGCCTGCGCGGCCAGTAACGCACTGCCACAAGGCCATGATGCGCCTCCCCACACCGTGTTGGGGAGGCGCTTATTGTGCCAGCACAGGAAGATCATCCTTGCATTGTTCCATTTCCCGCGGGATGCGGCGTATTGTCGGCCTCATTGGATTGCTGGCGCTTGTCGGCCTGGCGGCCGGCTGTCGCGCCGGCCAGACCGCGACACCGACTCCCACGGTTTCCCCTCTCTCTACTTATACCCCCTCCCCAGCACTCTCGCCGGCACCCACCCACGCGCCGGCCTCCACCCCCACGCCGGCGCCGCCGCTCCGGGTGCGCTTCGGCGAGGTGGAGCCAAACCCACAGGTCTGGCCTTGGCGGGACCAGGAGGGCGACGGCATCATGCGCTGGTGGCCGCTGGTGTGGGAGAGCCTGCTGGGCGTTGACCCAACCAGCGGTGCGCTCATCCCCGTGCTGGCGGATTCCTGGGAGGTCTCGGCGGATGGGCTGACGGTGCGCTTCGCCCTGCGGTCGGATGTGCGTTGGCACGACGGCACGCCTTTGCGCGCGGAGGATGTGGCGGCGACCTTACGCTATTTCGCCTCGCCGGCATCCCACAGCCTGTGGTACGCCGGCCTGATGAATGTGGCCGATGTGCGCCTGGTCTCCCCTCAAGTGATCGAGGTGGGATTGCGCCGGCCGGACTGCGCTGTGCTGTACAGCATGGCTGAAATGCCGATACTGCCGGCCGCCGTGATCGCCGCTCGAGAGGCGGGTGAGACGCCGACCGTTGTCCCGGGCACCGGCCCGTTGGAGCTGGTGGAAGCGCGGGAGAACGGGGAGGTCATTCTGCGGCCGTTCGCGGGGTACCGCCGGCCGGTGGAGATCGCGGAGTTCCGCTATTATCCATTGGATACCCCCGCGGCCCTGCGAGAGGCGTGGGACGGCGGCGCGCTGGATGCGGCGCGCTTTCCTGCCGGCAGTCTCGCCTGGCCCCCGGTGGCGGCGGAGTGGCAGGTGCTGGATTATCCGGGCGGGGAGTATATGCTGGTCTACTATAATCTGGCGCGCCGGCCGCTGAAAGATGCCAACGTCCGCCGGGCATTGGCGATGGCGCTGGATCGCGCCTCCATCGCCCGACAGGCCAGCCCGATGGGAGCGACCCTGTTGGAAGGCACGCTTCTGCCGGCGCATTGGGCCATGCAAACCGCTACTGCTCGTCTGCCGGCGTTCGACCTGCACCAGGCGGGGAGCCTGCTCACTGCCGCCGGCTGGCCCGATGCGGATGGCGACGGCTTGCGTGCCCATAACGAAGTGGCGCTGGTGCTGAACGTGGTGACCAACGGGGAAAATCCCCTGCGCATGGCCGCCGCGGCCCTAGTGGCGCAAATCTATCGCGAGGTCGGGGTGGAGAGCGAGGCCCATTATGTGGAATGGGGTATCTTCCTGGATCAGCTTTTCCGTCATGATTTCGATGTGGCAGTGCTGAGCTGGCCGTTTCCCCTGGACCCCGACCAACGTATCTTCTGGTTGTCCTCGGAGACGCGCGCCGGCAGTGGGTTCAATTTCGCCGGTTGGGAGAATATGCAGTCGGATGCACTGCTGGAACAGATGGCCGCAGTGCCGGCGTGTGACCCGCAGGAACGGGCGCGCCTCTTCGGCGAATGGACGCGCCTTCTGCTGGACGAACTGCCCGTTGTGCCCCTTTTTGCGCCTCATGAACAGCTCTGGCTGAGGGCGGAAATTGGCGGTGCCCGCCCCAGCCCCTTCGCCGGCCCCCTCTGGGATGCCCCCTGGTGGCATTACCAGTGATATAGACTCCTGTTCCACCCCATATCGCCGGGCGCACATCTACGTCTTACTCATTGGACACTGCCTGCAACGCCGCAGGCTCTGCGGTGTTATATGAAGAAAAC
>JACIWP010000113.1 GCA_014360855.1 Anaerolineae bacterium | reverse complement strand
CCTGCCCGGGGAGCCAGTGCGGACAGCGAGGCCCTGGCCATTTGGCCAGGGCCGTTTGCATGTGCGTGCCGGCATCATGCCGGCACAGACCACGAATTTTCGCCGGAATGCAAAAATTTTAAGCAAAAACCCTTGACAACCAGCCCCGGATTTGCTATATTGTAAGCACCCTCAGGGGTACGGAATACGTCTCCTGAGGTCAGGGCGCCCCAAGTAATTGGAAAGCGCTCTATCGGAAGGCAATACCACAGCCGCCAACCGGACCCTCGGCGTGGGGTGTCCAGGTCGAGGTAAAGGGAAACGGCCAAGGGTATGCGCTCTCGGAGCGATGAGGCTTTGGCGGCAAGCCGATCCAGATGACTCCCGCAAGGGAGCAGATGGAGAAGCGAAACCACCAGAGCGGAGCAACGAGAGAAGCCGATTAGGTGGAGTACCCCGCAGTACCACGAAGGTGGTACCGGGAGAAAGGCCGAAAGGGGGACGATAGAGAAGGCTGGAAGGTTACTTGGGGCCCCAATTTTTTTATGCCCCAGGAACGCCGGCCTCTTACCGACCCTTGTTCCCCTCCAGCACCTCCGGCTCCAGCACCCCGACAAACGGCAGATGGCGAAACCGCTCGCGGTAGTCCAGCCCGTACCCCACCACGAATTGGTCCGGCAGTTCAAACCCCTTGTACCGCAGGGGGATGTCGATCAGCCGGTGATGCGGCTTGTCGAACAGGACGCATACCTCCAGGCTGGCCGGGTTGCGCGCCCGCAGGGTGCGCAGGAGATAATGCAGGGTCAGCCCTGTGTCAATGACGTCCTCCACGAATAGGACATGCCGGCCCTCGATGGGCGTCTCCAGGTCCTTGATCAGCCGTACAAACCCCTTGTCGCGCGTCTCCGGCGAATAGGAGGTGACCGCGATGAAATCCACCTCTGCCGGGATGGTGAGGTTGCGCAGAAGGTCGGCCATGAAGAAGAGCACGCCCTTCAGCACCCCGACGAAGAGGGGGTTTTTGCCGGCGTAATCCTCCGAAATGGCGCGCGCTATCTCCCGGATGCGCGCCTGGATCTGCTCCGGGGTGAGCAGGATCTGCCGGATGCCGACGGCCGCTTCCCCATACTTCGCCAATCCTCCCTGGTTCTCCATCTCCCATCCTCCGCCTACTGATGCTCATTCGGACGCTGGGGAGCGTGCCCCTGGATGCGCTCCGCCTCTTCCTCCAGGCCGTACTTGACCAACAGTTCGCGAATATCGCGCCGCTTGAACAGCTTGATATGTACGTCGGGATACAGCTCGCGCAGGCGGCGCAGTTTGCGGTTCTTCTGGGTGACAAGCTCGGGGCGGAGGGTGGTCAGCTCTATATACAGGTTCTGCTGAGGCAGGTAGAAATCGGGGGTAAAGGCTTCCAGCACCTGCCCGTTCTCGTCCCATTCCAGGGGAAAGGTGTGTGGTTCGTACTCCCATTCGATGCCGTAGAAATCGAGGATGCGGGCGAATTCCTCTTCCGAAGGGTGGGCGAAGTGAGGTCGAGGTTTGCCGTCGTTCATGTTGGCTGTACTGCTCCCGTGGAGGATAGACGCTCTTTCAGTGCAAGACAGATCAGTTCCGCGGCCGCGGGGACGGACAGGCCGGCGGTATTGATGACCAAATGATACAGGTACGGGTCATCCCAGCGCACGTGATAATAGCGCCGTAAATAGGCGCGGCGCGCCGCATCGCTGGCCTCGACCTGGGCGCGCGCCTGCTCCAGGGAGATGCCGTGCCGGCGGGCAATGCGTTCCGCCCGCACGGAAATGGGCGCGCAGATGCGCACATGCAGTACATCGGGCCGGCCGGCGAGGATGACCTGGCCGGCGCGCCCCACAATGACAACGCTCCCCTGCTCCGCCAGTTCGTGCATCACATGGGCTACCGCATCCAGGTAGGCGCGCTGGGCCTGCCGCGAAGGGCGCACGCCCAGCAGACCCAGGTCATCAATGACGGCAAGGGCCATCTCCGGCGCGCCGGCCTTCTGGGCGGCGCGGTTGATGACCTCCCGCTGGACGACGCTGAAACCCAGCCGCCGGCCCACCTCCTCTGCGATGAGGGTCCCCAGGCTCCCCAGTTCCCGCGAAATGGTAACAGCCGCCATCTCAACTGATATCCGTTCGCCGCTGTGCCCAGGCCCGTTCGACCCGCCGGCGCAGGGCCTGATGCTCCGGCCGGCTCAGTTCCGGGTCCTGCTCCAGCAGTTGATACGCCTCGCGCCGCGCTAGCTCCAGCAGGTGGATGTCGGCCAGGCTGGCCATGCGCAGATCGGGCAGGCCGCTCTGCCGCGTGCCGAAGAACTCGCCCGGCCCCCGCAGTTCCAGGTCCTTCTCTGCCAGGGCAAAGCCGTCCTGCGATTCCGCCACCGCCCGCAGGCGTTCCCAGGCGTCCTCGCTGGTGTTCTCCGTCAACAGCAGGCAGTACGACGGCGCGTTGCCACGGCCCACGCGCCCGCGGAACTGATGCAACTGTGCCATACCGAAACGGTCCGCGCCCTCGATGAGCATCACCGTGGCATTGGGCACGTCAATGCCCACCTCGACTACGGCGGTGGAGACCAGGATGTCCAGCTCGCCGGCGCTGAACCGCCGCATCACCTCCTCTTTCTCCTCGGCCGGCATGCGGCCGTGCAGAAGCCCCAGACGCAGGTTGGGAAACACCTCTCTGCTAAGGCGCTCATACTCGGCGACCGCCGCCCGCGCCTCAATGTTCTCCGACTCTTCCACCAGCGGACAAATGATGAACGCCTGATGCCCTTCCGCCACCTGGGAGCGCACGAACTGATAGGCGCGCTCTCGCTCGCGATTGGTGACGATATAGGTCTTGATGGGTTGGCGGCCGGGCGGCAGTTCGTCAATGATGGACAGGTCCAGGTCCCCGTACAGGGTCAGCGAAAGGGTGCGCGGGATGGGCGTAGCGGTCATCACCAGCATATGCGGGCTGTACCCCTTCTGGCGCAGGGCGCCGCGCTGGGAAACGCCGAAGCGGTGCTGTTCATCAATGATGACCAGCGCCAGGCGGGCGAACTGCACGTTCTCCTGGATGAGGGCATGGGTACCCACGATGACATCCACTTCGCCGGCGGCCGCCTCGTCATACACCTGGCGCTTTTCCGCCGGCGGCATGCTTCCCACTAACAGGCGCACCCGGAGCGGGCGTTCCTGGCCGTTTGCCGGCACCATCATCTGCCCCAGCAGGGACTGGAAGCGCGCGTAATGTTGGTGCGCCAGGATCTCCGTCGGCACCATCACCGCTGTCTGGAACCCACCACGGGCGGCCACCAGCGCGGCCGCGGCAGCGATCACCGTCTTCCCCGAGCCGACATCCCCCTGCAGGAGCCGGTTCATCGGCACCGGTTGGGCCATGTCGCGCAGGATTTCGTCCAGGGCGCGCTGTTGTGCCCCGGTGAGTGTGAAGGGGAGCGAGGCCAGGAACTGCTCCAGCGCCGGCCGGTCTGTCGGAAGGGGTTGGCCGGTCTGCCGGCGCCATGCCTGCCGCAGGCGCAGGACGCCCACCTGCAGGAGGAACAGCTCGTCGAAAGCCAGCCGCCGGCGCGCCTGCGCCAGTGATTCTTCGCTGGCGGGGAAATGCACCTCGCGCAGGGCCGTGCCCAGGTCGTACAGCTCCAGACGCCGGCGCATCTCTTCGGGCAGGAAGTCCTCGACCCGATCCGCCCAGGTCTCGACGACCTTGTTGATGAGCCGGCGCAGCCAGCGGTTGGTCACCCCCTCGGTCAGGGGATAGACCGGCACCATGCGGCCGGTGTGAATATGTTCCTTGTCCAGCGGCTCCCATTCCGGCGAGTTCATGGTCAGCCGGCCTAGGAACTGCTCCACCCGCCCGCTGACCACGATGGAGGTCCCCGGCGCCAGCCGCTTCTCCAGGAAAGGCTGGTTGAACCAGGTCAGCTCAAGCTGGCCGGTGCCGTCCGTCACAATGCATTTGATGATAGTGCGGCCGCCGTCGAGCTGACGTAGGGTGGTCTGGCGCACGTTCGCCAGTACCGTCACCTCATCGCCGGGGCGTAGTTGGTGGATGAGCTTGAGCCGGCTGTAATCGTCATAGCGGCGCGGGAAATGATAGAGCAGGTCCTCGATAGTGCGGATGCCCAGCTTCTCCAGCCGCTTGGCCTGCATCTGTCCCACGCGCGGCAGGGTTGTCACCTCCGCCTCCAGCGCGGCCGAGCGCGCGCCGGCCGGCGCCGGCGGCGCGGCAGGTGGCTCCTCCGGTTTCGGGACGGCGGGCGGGGGCTCCGCCGGCGCGGCGGTGACGCCGGGTTTGGCGAGCGGCGGTGCGCTGACCGGCCCTTTTTCCTCGAGTCTTTCCTCGGGTTCGGCCGGGGCTTGCGGGACTGGCGGCGGGGCAGGAGCCGCGCCGGCCTCCAGCGCCTTCAGGCGCGCCAGCAGGTCTTCAACGCATTCTGCCTTCTGCGCGGTGGTCTCCAGCGAGGAGTACGCGCGCAGTACGTCACATATTCCCTCAATGGCAGAACGGGCCGCGTCCGTGCTCGCCTGGGACAGCGCCTCCTCGCGCCAGTGGGGCGCGAACTTGTCCAGGCCGCCGATCACGGCGCGGTTCATGTATCCCATATCGCGTTCGAGGTTCAGGATTTTGATGAGTTTGACGATAGCGCTTTGCATATATCCTCCGTCAGGCATTCGCCGACGTCTTGATGGCTTCATAATACCCGCGGAGGCGTCAATTGGCAAGAAGCGCTGCCACTCCTACTGCGCCTGGGCCCACGTGGGAAACGATGGTCGGGCCGGCGTCCATGATGGTGGGGATGGAGGGGCGGAACTCCGCGAGAGACTCGACCAGCTCCGACGCCCAGCCGGCATTGTCGGCGTGGATGACCGCCATCTCCTGGATTGGTCCCCATTCCCGCACCAGTTCCACCAGACGCCTGGTGGCCTGGCGCACGGTGCGGCTGAAGCCGAGCAGGGTCACCTGGCCGCGATATACCTCGAACAGGGGCTTGATGTGCAGAAATTCGCCCACCGCCGCCGGCAGGCCGGGGACACGCCCACTGCGCCGCACATGGTCGAGGGACTGCAGGGCGCCGGCCAGCCGCACCCGCGGCACCATCGCACGCGCCATCTGTTCCAGGCGCGCCAGCGGCTCGCCGGCCGCCGCGGCCCGCGCACAGCTCACCACCATCAGCCCCAGCCCGGCGGACATCTGCCCGCTGTCCACCACCACGATGCGCCGGCTGTCCAGCTCCTCCGCCAAGCGGGCGCACTGCAGGGCGGTGGTGCTGAAGGAGGATGCGAGATGAATGGAGAGGATATCATAGCCCTGGTCGAGGAGGGCGGCATACCGTTCGGCGGTATACGCCGGCGTGGGTGCGGCGGTGGTGGGAGAGTGCCGGCTCTCCCGGAGCAAACGGTAGAAGGTCTCGAGATCCGGCTCCCGGCCGTGCAGGATGGAGCGGGAACCGAAAGAGACGGTGATCGGCAGGACCTCAATCGGAAGATGATGTGTGCTGTGCGCCGGCAGGTCAACAGCGGCATCGGTCACCACGTAGACGGGACGAGAGGCCAATGGCAGGTTCCCCCGCAGGATGATGTGTTGCTCAACGGGTGAGAATGCAGAACCCCACCGCACCAGGGCCGGCGTGGGTGCCGATGGTGGCGCCGGCCTCGGTCTCAATAATGCCGGCAAGCGGGGCATACGGCGCGAAAAGCCGGCGGACCTCCGCCGCATCTTCGGGCGCGTCGGTATGCAGAAGCGCCACCCGCTCCAGGGGGCCGCTTGCCAGGACATGCTGGATCATGCGCTGGAGCGATTTGCGCCGGCCGCGCACCTTGTCCAGCAGGCGCAGGCTGGCGTCCTTCAGCTCTACCACCAGCTTTAGGTCAATCAGACTGCCGAGCATCGAGGCCACCCAGCTCACGCGGCCGCCGCGATGCAGGTACTCCAGGGTATCCAGCGCCGCCACCAGCCGCAGACGGGGGAGCAGTTCCTGCAGTCGGGCGATGATATCCCCCGCGGACACGCCTTCATCGGCCAGCCGGGCGGCGGTCAGCGCCAGCATTCCCGTGCACATGGAGACCTGACGGGAATCCACCAGATGGATGTTCAGTTCCGGCAGGCTTTCGGCGGCCAGGCGGGCGACGTTGTAAATATTCGTGAGGGCGGAGGCCACGTGGATGGAGATGATGGTGCGGGTGCGCCGGCCCAGCTCCCGGTATGCCTCGATGAAGGTCCCCACCGAAGGCGCGGAGGTGGTGGGAAGGATTTTGGCGGCGCGCAGGCGCTGGTAAAAGGCCTGGCGCGGCAGTTCCACCTCATCCCGATAGGTTTCACTGCCAAAGGAGATGAGGCAGGGGATCACGGTGATGTCCCACTGACGGGCCAGCGCCGGCGGCAGATCCGCGGCGCTGTCCGTCACGATACCTATCTCTCGATCGCTCACAGCCTGTCTCCCCGGGCCTACAGGCCCTCGTATATCACTGCCCCCACCGCGTACGGCCCGATGTGCGCCGCCAGCGATGGGCCGTAGGTATAGACCGGGATGTTCTGCCTCGGGAAAAGCTCTTTCAAACGCTCCAGCAGGAGCGGCACATTGTTGAAATAGGGATTGCGCAGGATCACCAGCTCCTCGACCTCGGAGAATTCGGCGATGAATTCGTAGAGCTTCTCCACCGCTTCCTCGTGGGAGCGGACCTTCTCCATGGGGATGATCTCCCCGTCCTCCATCACCAGGATGGGCTTGATCTGGAGCATGGTGCCGAGGATGGACTGCGCCGGCCCGATGCGGCCGGTGTGCTCCAGATAGTCCAGCGTGTCGGAGAAGAAGATGGCGTACACGCGCGGGATCATGCCGCGCACCAAGCGGATGATGCTGGCCAGGTCCTCGCCGGCGGCCGCGGCACGCGCCGCGGCGCGCACCAGAATGCCCTGGCCGTAGGAGATGGATTCGGTATCAATGACCTCCACCTTCTGCCGGCCTACCAGCGATGCGGCCGCCTCCTCGGCGGCGCGCACGGTCTTGCTCAGGCGGCGCGAATGATGCAGGGAAAGGATGATATCCCCCTGGGCGCCGAGGGATTCGTACAGGCGGATGAAGTCGCCGGCGGCCGGCGGCTCGATGCGGGGATAGGCTCCCGGCTGTCGCAGTCGCTCCAGGAACTGCTGGGCGCTGATATCCACCCCCTCGCGAAATGTCTCGTTCCCGAGGCGGATGGTCAGCGGCATGATCGTGATATCCAGTTCGCGCTGCGATTTGGGGTCCAACAGCACGGCGCTGTCCGTGACAATACGTATCTTCGGCATGGAAAGGCTGTCCTCCCAATGTGGTCCGGAAAGATGAAGCATTATTCGCCGGAGATAATGTATGGGTAATGCGGCTGGCCGCCCTCTACCACTTCGATTTCCTGGTCAGGGTACCGTTCGGCAATCAGGTCCGCCAGGGCGCGGGCCTCCTCCGCGCTCACCCCTTCGCCGTAATAGAGGGTGATAATCTCCAGGTCTTGCGCGCCCATTTTCTCCAGCAGGCTCAGCACGACATCCGTGAGGTTCTCGCCGGCGGACACCAGATCGCCGTTCAGCAAGCCAATGTACTGCCCCTCTTCCACCTGCAGGCCGTTGATCTTCACGGAGCGGACGGCCCGCGTCACCTCGGCAGCCTGGATGCTGTGCAGTGCCTCGGTCATCAGCTCGACATTGGTGTCCAGGTCCGATTGATAGTTGAAGGCCAGCAGGGCGCTGATGCCCTGCGGGATGTTCTTGCTGGGCACCACACGGATCTGACGGTCGGAAAGGTTCTGCGCCTGTTGGGCTGTCAGGATCACATTCTTGTTGTTGGGCAGGATGATGATTTTCTTGTGCGGGAGGCTCTCGACGGCGCTCAACAGCTCCTCGGTGCTGGGGTTCATGGTTTGGCCGCCCGGCACGATGGCGGAGGTGCCCAGGCTTTGGAAGACCTTGGCCAGGCCCTCGCCCGGCACCACCGCGACGATGCCGATTTCGGAGACCAGCGCCGGCGCGGGAGGTTGGGGCGCGACGGACTGGAAGGGCACTGGCGTGGGAGGAGGCACGGCGGCGCGGCCGGCGCCGCGGAATTCCTCGTACTGCTCCTGCATGTTCTCCACAATGACGCGGCTCAACGAACCCAGGCGAGCGGCGTAGTTCAGCGGCGTGCCCGGCTCCGGCGTGTGCACATGCACCTTGACGGTGCGGCTGTCGCCCACCACCAGGGTGGAGACACCCATAGCATCAATGTCGGCGCGGATGCGCTCCACGTCGAGGTTCTCGCCGGTAAGGATGAACTGTACGTCGTACCCATACCCTTCTTCCGGGCCTTCCGGATGGTGTAAGATCACCTCCTCCCCCCTTGTTTCTGCTGGCGCCTGTAGGCTTTCACCGCGCAGGTAGCGGAGCATGCCCTCCAGGATGATGTACAGGCCTTGGCCGCCGGCGTCCACCACGCCGGCCTCCGCCAGCACGGGCAGAAGCGAGGGCGTTTCCTCCACCGCTTTGCGGGCGGCCTCCACCACCAGCGCCATCATATCCCGCAGATCATCGGCCGTCTCTGCGGCCAGGGCGCTGGCCTCCGCCGCCCGCCGCACCACGGTCAGAATCGTCCCTTCCACCGGCCGGATGACCGCCTTATACGCCGTGGCGGTCGCCTGCTGAAGCGCACGCGCCAGCAGGTTGTTGTCCAACAGGTCGGCGTCATGGAGAGCCTGGGCCATGCCGCGAAAGATCTGGGAGAGGATGACGCCGGAGTTGCCGCGTGCGCCCATCAGTGCACCATGCGCCAGGGCCTCGATAATGGGGGCTACCGAGCGTTCGGTCCGGCCGGCGATCTCCTGCCAGGCAGACTCCAGCGTCAGGTACATATTGGTGCCCGTGTCCCCATCCGGCACAGGGAACACGTTCAGGGCGTTGATCATGGGGATATGATGGTTCAGCCATGCCAGGCTCGTCTGAACCATGGCTTTGAACTGCTGGCCGTCACAGGTCTTCCAGTCGGGACCGCCGGCGACCGCGGTTCCGCTGGCCGCTGTAGAATCAGGTTGTGCTTCGCGGGCGATATCGTTATTGCTCAAGGCCCCTTTCCTCCCGGGATCGTTCGTTTCTCGCTATTTACTGCTCATGCGGACGCCCTGGATGTGCACGTTTACCGCTCGGATGGGTACGCCCAGGGCTCTTTCCACCGTATATTTCACATTGCTCATGATATTATGCGCCACTTCGGAAAAGCGGACGCCGTACTCTAACACGACGTACAGGTCAATGACGATCTCTTTGCCGTGCATATGGACCTCGACGCCGCGGCGCCAACTGTCCTTCTGCAAGATTTCGGCCAGGTCGCCGGCCAGGTTCTTGTTGGTGACTCCGACGACGCCATAGGTCTGCATGACGGCCATGCTCGCCAGCGTGGCGATGGCCTGCGGCGAGACATGGATATGACCTGCGACTTCAGCTTTGGACATACGATGCTCCTGCTCACTCTTCATGGGCGGGCTGGCGGCGTGCTCCTCGAATGCCGGCCGCAGACCCGCGGGTCTGCCTCTCACTGCAAGGGTACATGATACGATAAGTCCCCAA
>JACIWP010000112.1 GCA_014360855.1 Anaerolineae bacterium | reverse complement strand
ATGGCAATGCCGGCGCCAGTCTGCGGGGGTACGGCGCCCAGCGGGCTGAGGCCGGGTGGGGTGCGCAGGCCAAACATCTTCGGGATGCTGGGGCCGGTGATATCGCCGTCGAGCAGGCCGACGCGCTTGCCGGCGCGCGCCAGCGCCACAGCCAGCATGGCGGCGACCGACGATTTCCCCACGCCCCCCTTGCCGCTCATGACGGCGATGACGTGGTCAATATGGTTCACCAGCGCGGATGGTTTGGGCGCGGCCTCCCCTTTAGGGGTCTGGGACTCGATGAGCCGCTGTTTCTCGGCAGGGGTCATCTCTTCCAGGTGCACCTGCACGGGCCGGCCGGGGTCCAGCTGCTGGACGGCGCTGACCACATCCTCGCTTATCTGGGAGCGGAGAGGGCAGGCGAGGGTGGTCAGTGCCAGTGTGATATGCACTGTGCCGTCCTGGATGGCGATATCGCGCACCATACCCAGTTCGACGATATTTTTCTGTAGTTCCGGGTCCATGACCTGCTTCAGGGCCTGGCGGATTTGTTCGGTATCCAGCATTTGATTCCTCCTGAAAGGGCGTATCCGCCCGTATGTACGGCGCTGTGTCGGGACGGGGCATAGTATATGCTGACAATAAAATTTGTCAAATACTTGCCCTGTGAAAGTGCGTGAACGGGTGCCGGCGCCGGTTCTGGTTGGAGACAGGCATTCCCTGACGCCATCCATGGGCGCGGGGAAGCGGTTGGGGAGAAGACCCCTCCCTCGCGTGGTGCCGGCCCCAAGCGATCCGGTGCACAGCGCCGGCGTCATCCAGGGGCCGGCGGTGTTTCGAGCGGGATAATCTCTACCGAGGTAAGGGGCACGATCTCCCATTCGTCGTGGAACTGGCGCACCTCGCCGTACACGCCCAGGCGCAGGTCAATCTCAAGCTGGTCCTGCAGGGCCGAGGCTTCGAGGAGGGTGTTCCAGATGAGTACGACGCCGGCGCCGCTGTCATCGGCGATATGCAGTTTGATGCCCTTGGAGAACGCCTTCATGCTGGTGATGCGGCCGGTGACCCAGGCCATATTGCCGGCGCCCACCTCGGGCAGGCGGGAGAGCGGGATGGGCGAGCGGGCATAGGGGTCTGCCGGCTGGATGATCTGGATATCTTCCGCGCCGGCGGGGATCAGGCGCAGTTCTCCTTTGTATTCCTTGATGCGCCCGCGGAACCGTGCCATCGCGCCGGTCAGAAGGCGGTGAATGTCGGGATGCTGTTCGAGGAGGTTATCCCAGACGATCACGGGCAGGATGCCGGTCTGGTCATAGACATGGTATTTCCTGCCCTTGGAGAGGTCCCAGATGCCGGTGATCACGCCGGCGATCTCCACCTCCTGGTCCAGGTGTGCCAGGGTGATCTGTCCGATTTGCATGGGTCACTTTCCCTTAAGCGGTTACACTGTTGGTGCGTTCAATCATCGAACAGCGATTCGTCCTCGGCCGGCCCCAGCCCGAAGCGGTAGCCGATGCCGCGAATGGTGCGCAGAAGGCGCGGGCGCGACGGGTCCTCTTCGATTTTCTGGCGCAGCCAGTGCACATGGACATCCAGGGTGCGCGTATCGCCGATGTAGTCCGTTTCCCACACCTCTTTCATCAGGAAGGCGCGCTTGAGCACCTTGTTGGGGTGGCGCATGAAGACCTCCAGCAGGCGCGCTTCCATCTTGGTCAGGCCTTCGATGCGTCCCCGCCCGACCGCGACCTGGCGGGTGCGCGGGTTCAGGACCAGGCCGGCACAGCGGATGAGGTCTTCCTCGCTGGCTTCGGACCAGAGCAGGAACTCGGTGCCGGGCGTGCCCTCGCTGGGGCGGGTGGCCGGCAGGCGGATGGTGAAGGTGCTCCCCTTGCCTACCTCACTGCGCACGCCGATGGTGCCGCCGCGTGATTGCACGATGTTCTGCGTCACGAACAGCCCTAACCCCAACCCGCGCACGCGACCCCGATCCCGCCGGGTGGTGAAGTCAGGGTCGAAGATGCGGGAGAGGTTTTCCTGGGGGATGCCCTCGCCGGTATCCTTAATGGAAATGAAAACGTTTTCCCCTTCCATGCCGGTAGTGATGCGCAGTTCGCCGCCGTTCGGCATGGCTTCCACCGCATTAATGAGGACGTTCATGATCGCTTGTTCCAGGGCGTCCCCTTCGATGGAGACCGTGGGAAGGCGCGGCGCCAGGTTGGTGATGACGGCGATGCCCAGGGCCTCGGTGGACTGCTTGAGGCGCTCCAGGCAGTTCTGGATGACGCGGTTGACGTTATGCGGGGCGCGCCGGCCTTCCGGCTGGGCCATCATGCTGGTGAGCGATTCGGCCAGGCGGGCGACCCGCTCGCATCCTTCCAGGATGCGCAGGGCATCGCTTTCGATGGCCGGGTTGATGCCCTTTTCCCGCAGGATCATCTGGGCACTGCCGCGGATGCTGGTGAGGGCGTTGTTGATTTCGCCGGCGATGCCGCTGGCCAGGCTCTGGGCGGCCGTGGAGCGCGCCGCCGCCATAAGGCGCTCCTGGCTGGCCTCCAGCTCGTGAAGCTGTTGACGGGTCTGCTGGTACAACTGCGCGTTGGCCATGGCCATGCCGATGGGCCGGCCCAGGGCGGCCAGCAGGGCGCGCTCCGCCGCCGTGAACGGGCGTTCCGGGCGCGGCCGCGCGCACAGCACGCCCATCAGCACGCCGCTGGCCTTCAACGGGGTGGCGACAAAGGTTTCCAGCTCCGCCAGTTCTTCTGAGGAGAATTCCTCGACGCTTTCCAGGCGGACGATATCCGCCAGGGTGGTGATAGTGCGGCGGTCCTCCATCAGCCGGCGGATGCCGGTGCGGCTGGGCACCCACCGCTCCAGCAGGGCGAGGGTGGTGGAGTCAATGCCCTGCTGGGCACCGATGGAAGCGCGCCGGCGGGCGGCGTCCACGACGTAGATGGCGCCGGCCTCCGCCCCCAGGACGGCGATGGTGCGGCCGAGCGCTTCCGCCAGAATCTCCTGCAGGCTCAGGGAGCTGACCACCGCTGTGGAAACGGCGTTGAGGGCGCTCAGTTCCTCGGTGCGCCGCAGAAGGTCTTTGCGCATCTGCTCGCGCTCGCGGGCGGCTTCCACTGTTTCGATGGCGCGGGCCACGGCCAGCGGGAGCAGTTCGAGATAGTCTCCCTCTTTGATGAGGTACTCGGCGAAGCCGGTGCGCAGGGCCTGTGCGGCGACCTTCTCACTGCCGCGGGCGGTGACCAGCACCAGGGGCATGTCGGGGACCAAGGCGCGCAGTTGGGCGCCGACCTCCAGCCCGGTGATGCCCGGTAGGGTGAAGTCGAGGATGCCGGCGTCGTAGAAAGTATGCCGCGCCGCGGCCAGGGCGTCCTCCCCAGTCTCGAACGCGTCAATGCTCCACTCAGGGTGGGTGGTGGTGAGGGTTTTGAGCATCAGTTCTTGATGCTGGGGCGTATCTTCGACCAGCAGAAGATGTCTGCGCGATCGCGCCATATTGCGCTACCCCCATGGCATGGTTGTGATGGGATGAAGCACGGCACCAGCATAAGTATAACATCAAGTGTGGGGGTATGCAAGGGTACGCAAGGGGCAGAGAACCCGCCCTGCAGTGCAGGCCCTCGGGAGCCGGCGCAGGCCCGCGGTTTCAGCCGCCGGGCGAGCTTATTTCCATGCTATCGAAACGGTATGGGGGATAGAGGCCTCCGGCCGGGGTGCCGGCGTCAGCAGGGGCACTTCCAGGCCGTGGGCTTCCATAAGGGCTTCATCCTGCAGGAGCACAGCGGTAGGCCCATCCGCCACCAGCCGGCCGGCGTCCAGGATCAGGGTGCGCGGGCACAGCTCCCACACCAGCCGCATATCGTGGCTGGCGACCAGCATGGTCTGCGGCAAGCGCTGGAGCAATTGGATCAGGTTGCGGCGGGCGCGCGGGTCCAGCCCCGCGGAAGGCTCGTCCAGCAAGAGGATATCAGGCTCCATGGCAAGGACCGTGGCGATGGCGATGCGCTTGCGTTCCCCCAGGCTCAGGTGGTGCGGCATCTTGTCCTCGAAGCCCTGCATGCCGACGGCTGTCAGGGCCTGGGTCACGCGCCGGCGCACCTCTTCCTCGGGGAGGCCCATATGCAGGGGGCCAAAGGCCACATCCTCAAAGACGGTTGGGGAGAAGAGCTGGTCATCGGGGTCCTGGAACACCAGGCCGACGCGTGCCCGCACCTGACGCAGGCTTTTGTCGGTAAGCTCCACGCCGGCGACCCAGATGCGCCCCTCGTTCTGCCCATGCAGGACGCCGTTCAGATGGAGAAAGAGGGTGGATTTGCCGGCGCCGTTCGGGCCGACCACGGCCACCTTCTCGCCAGGCGCGATGGCAAAGCTGACGTCGTCGAGAGCGAGCCTCCCGTCAGGATAAGCGAAGCGAAGTTTCTCCACACGCACTGCCAGGTCCACGATCATCCACCTCCTGATATCAGCCGGCCGAGCATAAAGGCGGCCAGCAGTAGGGCGCTCCAGCTTAGGCCGGCCAGCCAGTCCCGCCTCTGCCAGGTCAACTGCTCCAGCGAGCGAATCTCGCCGGCGAAGCCGCGCGACAGCATGGCGGCATAGATGCGCTCACTGCGCTCGTAACTGCGGATGAACAGACTGCCGATCATACCGCCCAGCACCCTGGCGCGCCACCATACGGTGCGGCCAGAACCCACCGAGCGCGCCTCGCGCGCTGTCTGCAGGCGCATGGCCTCGTCTACCAGCACAAACAGGTAGCGGTACATGAAAGAAATGGTCGAAACCAGCGGCGCCGGCACATGCAGGGCGCGCATCGCCTTCAGCAGTTTGGGGAAGGGGGTAGTCCCCACCAGCAGACCGCTCATCAGCACTGCCAGCCACGCTTTGACCACGACCGAGAGGAACAGGGCCAGGCCGGCGTCGGTGACCGACAGCGTCCAGCTCCCCAGACGCGCCTGCCACAGCACTGTGCCGGCCCGGGTGAAGGGGACGGACAGGGCGACCACGCCGGCGAACGGCAGGGCGATGGAGGAGCGCTTCAGCGCTTCCAGCAGGGGGATTTCGGCCAGGCGCACGAGAAGAAGGGCCAGGCCGGCCATCAGCAGGAAGGCCGGCCAGCCCTGCGCGGGGATGTTAGTAACCACAAGGATGAATGCCAGCGTCCCCAATAGTTTCAGCCGGGGGTCCAGCCGATGGATCAGGCTGTTCCCCTCACGATAGCGGTCCAGGAAAGAGTGCTTCATCAGCGTCCTTTACCCGGTCATGCGCCGCGATGCGATTGGTGTTCGCGCCGGCGCAGTGCCAGCGCCAGACCATACCCAACGCCAAAGACGATCAGGGTTCCCACGATGCCGGCGATAATGGTGGCCACTGCCTCGTTCTCAATGCCGGGAAACACGTAATCGGGGATAATCTGGAACGGCGCATCCTTGGCCCGCTCGATAAAACCGGTGTCTTCTGCCACACGCTCCAGCCCATCGGGGTGCGGAGAGGCCAGCGGCGAGAGCAGGGCCAGCACGATGGCCAGCAGTAAGCCGGCGATCCACCAGTAGCGCTTGAAGATGTCCATTCGGTCACCCCCTTACGCCTGAGAGGCTTTATGATGCAGGGACAGCAGATCGGGCCGCGTCACTTTCAGGAAGGCCAGCACCGCGACGGTGATAAGGCCCTCACCGATACCGATAAGCATGTGCACCAGGCCCATCGCCGGCACAGCTACCTGCCAAGGCGAGGTGCCGGACAGCGCCAGCTCGGCCGCGCAGGCCAGCGACGCGATCACCACGGAGAGCCAGGCCGCGATGAAGCCGCTGACCATGGTGGCCCAGGTTTTTTCTCCGAAGAGCCGGCGCAGAGAGGTATAGGTCACCCAACCAACCAGCACACCGATGACCGCCATGTTGAGGATGTTGGCGCCCAGCGCCAGCAGTCCGCCGTCCTGAAAGAGCAGGGCCTGCACGACCAGCACGCTGGTGAGCACCAGCATGGCCGGCCATGGCCCCAGCAGTATGGCGGCCAAGGCTCCTCCGAGCAGGTGGCCGGAGGTGCCGCCGGCGACGGTGAAATTGAGCATCTGGGCGGCGAAAATAAAGGCCGCCGTGACGCCCATCAGCGGTACCTGCCGCTCTCCCAGCTCACGGTTGACACGGCGGACGGCGTAGCCGAGGCCGCCGGCGGAGACCGCCCAGGCCGCTACCGTCGTCCCTGTGTTGAGGAATCCATCGGGGATATGCATCTCCTGTGCCTCCTGAACTGATTGACGAGACGGCAAACATGTGGAAAGAGCAGTAATTGCAACTAGTTGCAATAATATTATATGCCGGCTCGGGGAAATGTCAAATAGGGGAAATGCTCGCGCCAGCCGATCGCTGGCCGGCGGCTCTGTCTACCGCTCCCTTTGCAGGGCCTTCCGCCAGTGGATCGCCGGGTCGCGGCGCCGGCGCAGGCGCCAGGCCCACCCGACCGGGTAGCCGATCATCTTGGCCACATCGCCCACGACGCGAATGGCCGGCACCCATGCGATGGCCCGGAGCTTCTCCGCCGGCGGCAGGTCGGCGATCTCAGGCAGGAGGCGGCGGTACGGCGGGTACAGGTAGTAGGCGGCGCCGGCGGCAAGGACCGCCAACCACCACGGGCTGTGCAGGATGCTCAGGACCAATAGGGCCGGCAGGGCAACGAGATAGGTCAGGTAGCGCACCGCGTGCCGCTTGCGCCATAGGTCCGCTTTGCCGTCGCCTCTCGCATACCGGTAGTACTGCTTGAAGAAGGCGCGCAGGCTGGAGCGCGGTCGGAAGTAGACCAGAGCTCCCGGCGCGAACACGAAGCGGTACCCCAGCGCCTTCAGCCCCAGGTCGAAGATCAGGTCCTCGCAGAAGTCCAGCCATTCCGGATAAGGCCAGCGCTCCCAGGCACTGCGCAGGAACGCCACCGAGCGGCTGGAGGGCAGGAAGCGGTCGGGGTCAATTTCGGGGAGGCGGGGCAGGACCGTGGCGCCCATGGCCCGCTCGAAGGTGGAGCGCGGGTCGGGCAGGAAAAAGCCGGCCACCACCCCCGGCGCCTCCTCGGACGATGCCTCTTCGAACGGACGTACCAGCTCCGCCAGCCAATGGGGGTCCAGGCGCACGCCGGCATCGGTGGAAGCGATGATCTCGCCCGTCGCGGCGCGGATGGCGGCATTGCGGCCCTGGGAGATATTGGCGCCGGGCACCACCAGCACCCGCAGGGGGAGCCGGCCGGCGTAGCTCTGCAAGATGTCGCGGGTGCGGTCCGTCGAACCGCCGTCCACGATGACGATTTCATCCGGCGGACGCGTTTGCGCGGCTAGCGTTTCCATCAGTTCGGCGATGGAACGCTCTTCGTTGAGTACGGTGGCAATGATGCTCACAGTCACGGGCTTCTTGCTGGTCATCTTTAACCTTATAGATTGTCCGCCGGCTTGTATCCCCGCCGGCTGGATGCTATAATCAAAGTAATGGACATACCGCCGTGAAAGGGAACGGTATTATGAACAAGCGTGGTTCCTGGTTGGGCGTAATTATTGCCCTGGTCCTGGTGAACTATATCCTGATTACGACCGTCTGGAGGGCGGTCGGGCAGGGAAACGCGCCGGCGCCGACGCCCACCCGCACGCCCAAGCCGACCTTCACCCCGGCGGCGGTGGCTGTGGTCTTCGTCACACCCACCAGCACGCCCCGCCCGCCGGCTACCGATACACCCATGCCGCCGGCTACCTGGACCCTCCCGCCCACGGCGGCGGCCACGGCTGGGCCAGCCGAACCGATGGTCCCCACGCCAACCCCTGCCGGCGAGACGACGGAACCCACCCCCATACCTTCACCGACCGCCGTCCCGATCGCGGCCGCCACACCGATGCCCAGAGTCCATATCGTCCAGCCGGGCGAGGTCCTGCTCCTCATCGCCAAGCAGTACGGTGTGGACGTTGAGGAGCTAATGCGCCTGAACAATCTTTCCAGCCCCGATTGGATTTACGTCGGGCAGGAACTGATTATACCACAGCCGGCCGCCCCGCCAACCGGAGAGCCAACGCCGGCCGTCACCCCGGCGCCGGCGGCCACCAGCTTCATCCATGTGGTCCAGCCGGGCGAAAGCCTGGCGGCCATCGCTTACCGCTACGGTGTGGCGGTGGACGACCTGGTGAAAGTCAACGGCCTGCGCTCCGCCGACTGGATTTACGTGGGTCAGCGCCTCATCATCCCGGCCGCGGCGCCGGCCGCTACCGTTACTCCCACGCGCGCCGCGGGACGCGTGCACGTGGTGCAGGCCGGCGAGAACCTCACCTGGATCGCCCAGCGCTACGGCGTCAGCGTGACAGCGCTGATGCGCGCCAACAACATCACCGACCCGGATACTATTTACGTGGGCCAACAGCTCATCATCCCCTGAGCCGGCACCGCTTCAGCGCAACTGAAAGTACCCCAGGTCCAGGCGGGCCTCCGCTCCACTGCTGTCTGCGCGCAGGACAGCGCGCAAGTGATGGCGGCCGGAGGACAGGCCGGCCGGCAGGAAGCCATTCACCTGGTCGCGGATCAGGTCGCCGGCCAGCCATTGGTCCGTGGTGAAGCCGCCGCCCAGCGGTGTCCAATCCACCCAGGGGATATCATCCACCCACAACTGGAAGCGCCAGATATCCGCAGGTTGTTCACGCGCCTGCCAGTAGAGGGCAACATGCAGGGGCGTGCCGGCGGAAAGCGGCGCGTCCTGGCGCAGTCCCCCCAATGCATGGCGATCATATCCCAGGAATGTCAGCGGGCCGACGCTGATCCGGGCCGGGAACATCGGCCGCACAGCGCCGGCCGGCAGGGGGCGCGCCGGCCGGCTCACCTCGACGCTTCCCAGCCGCACGAAGGTTTCCCCCGTCTCCCGCACCGCCGCCCGCGCGCCGGTGGAGGGGTCATACATGCCGGCGATGAGCTGATATGTCCCGGGCGGCGTCCCGGGTTCGATGGGCACGCCGTGGTGATCCTCATACACCGCGCCGGGGGACCAGGAGGTGGTGGGCACCGCACCGCTGAGCGGCTCCGCATCCCGCTGTCCGACGATATGATTGCCGGCGTCCAGCACCTGCAGGAAGACCTTCCAGCGCGCGGACGGGGTGCTCTCCGCCCGCCAAAAGAGGGAGACCGGCAGGATGTCGCCGGCTGGCACCGGGGCCGCCGGCATTTCCGCCCGCGCCAGGGCGATGCCGCTGTCGAAATGGAGGCCGGCGGCCAGCTCCTGCATCGGCACATCCCATCCCCGTAGGGTCGTGTAGATGACGAAGCGCACGTTGCCGAACCAGCTCTCGACCCCCTTAAAGGCATGGGCGTCCAGCCAGCCCTCCATAATGCGCTCGGGGTCCGATTCGTCGGTGGCCCAGTAGAGCACATACAGCCGGCGGTGGCGTTCGCTCAGCTCCGCCAGGGTCTGTTCCAGGGAGGCGCGATTGGGCGGGCGTTCGGCGGGGAGCCGGTACACGGGCCAGGGGTCCGAGCGGTAGTAGTACGAGAAGACGTCCCACTGGCCGGGCGCGTTGAGGATGACCGCATCCTCTGGGCCGGCGGTGGCGCGGATGTATGCGACCATGCCGCGGTAATCGTCCCGCGCGGCTGTCGGGTCCGTGTAATAGCGGTGCA
>JACIWP010000111.1 GCA_014360855.1 Anaerolineae bacterium | reverse complement strand
TTCCAGCCGGCCTGCAGACGGATCTCGACGGTGCGCAGCGGGGCCGGCGTGGGCGATGGGGTGGGGGTGGGGGTAGGCGCCGGCGGGCGCGTGGCCGTCGGCGTGGGCAGGAGCAGTTGGCGGGCACGCTGGATGGCGGCCGGGGCATTGATCAGCCCATAGCCCAGTTCCTGGTTCCAGCCCCTGGCATCGTATGGGGTGGTGCCGACCTTCAGGGCGGTGTCCTGCATGACGCCGGCGACCTGGTCGGCGGTGAGCGCCGGCGCGATGCTCCAAATGAGCGCGGCCAACCCTGAGACGTGCGGGGCGGCCATCGAGGTGCCGAAGAGGGTGGTATAACCGCCGGCCGGCGCCAGGCTGTAGATGCCGACGCTTTGCGTGCCGCCCGGCGCGGCCAGATCCACCCCAGGGCCGTAGTTGGAATAGCTTGGCCGGCGCTGGCGGTCGTCGGTGGCGGCCACGGCCAGCGTATCGCTGTACGCCGCCGGGTAGAGCAGGGCGCCGCCCTGGTTGCCGGCGGCCGCCACGACCAGACAGCCCTTCGCCCGGGCATATGCCACCGCTTCCTGCAGATTGGGGTCGTGGAAACTGCCCCCCAGGCTGAGATTGATGATCCGGGCGCCGTGATCCGCGGCATAACGGATGGCGCGGATGATGTTGAAATACGAGCCGTCTCCCTTGGCGTCGAGCACCTTGAGGGGCATTACTTTGGCCCGCCAGGCCATGCCGGCGATGCCGATGCCGTTGTTGCCCACGGCGGCCAGGATGCCGGCCACATGGGTGCCGTGGCCGTTATCATCCTGCGGGTCATTGTCCTCGTTGATGAAGTCATAGCCGGCCAGGAGGTTGCCGGCCAGGTCCGGATGCCGCGCGTCCACACCGGTATCCACCAGGGCGATGACCACGGCATCTCCCTGGGACTGCTCCCAGGCGGTGGGCATGCCGATCTGCTGCATGTTCCACTGCCGCCACCAGGCCGGGTCATCCGGTTCGCCGGCGATGTGGGCGATGTAGTTGGGGCCGATATATTCGATGAGCGGGTTGGCGCTGAGGAGGTCAATCAGCTTCTCCTCCATCCCGGGCTGGACGGCGACGAGCTGGAGGTCCAGGGCCTCCTCCACGGCCAAGGTCTGCATGCGCGCGCTCAACAGGGCGGAGGCCGCCATCATCGGGGGCAGGCCCTGCCGGAAGCGCACGATCAACTGGCCGGGGACATAGGCGGGGTTTTCCGGGGCGGGATGGGGGCTTTCTGCCCGCACGCCGTTCGCCAGGAACAGGAAGAGAAGGACGAGAAGCACGCCGGCGGTGAGGCGGACGGCCGGCGGTTTTCGGGCGGCGGATTGTCCTTGACCTGGGTGGGGCCCTCTGTTCATCCTTGGTTTTTTTCTCGGTCAGGATATCATGCGCATCACTAGCGTCACTGTGTAACCATAGCGCAGGTCTGCAGGATCAGGACGATGGCCAGGATGATAATGACAGCCCACATCCACAGCCAGGAAACGGCCGGCGAGCGGCGCTTTTTCTGCTCCTTGGGGCGAGGAAGCTCCGCCTGACAGCGCCAGCAGACTATCTTTTCATCCGGGTTCCAGGTACCGCACTTCGGACAGTTCACGCATGTCCTCCAGGGCGTTGCACAGCCGGCTGCAACTCCCATTATAGGGCGAACTGGATGGCGCGTCAAGGCATTTATTGGAGATCCCCATGCTTTGACATCTCTCCCCGATGATGATAAGATGATACCGCAATATTCCCGCAAAGGTGAATACATGGTCGGTGAAAGAAATCGTCCCAGCGCCCAACGCGGCCGACGCGCCTCCATCCGTCCCGACGTGGAGCAGATGAACCGCGCCACCAAGCGGCTGTACCTGCACCGCCGGCTGGACGAGGTCGAGAGCCAGATTCAAACCAGCTTGTTCCGCTATCTCAACAGCCTGTTTTCCGCCGGCCCCCATTGGCTCAGCCGGCGGCAGGAACTGTGGGAGGACGTGATGGACCTCCATTACCTAGAGGCCAGCCGGCGCGCCATCCTGCAGAGCCTGGCGGACCTAAATATGCCGGCGTTCTCAGCCCACCGCCCACCCGACAGCACAGACACAGATGATGACTAAGGAGAAGCGATCGGTGGAACTGCTGGAGATCGTGAAAGCCCTCAGCGAGGCGCCTGGCGTCGCCGGCTTTGAGGGCCCTGTTCAGAAACTCATCCGGTCGTACTGGAAACCCTACGTGCATGAGTTTCGTACTGATGCCCTGGGCAACCTCATCGGCCTGCGCCGCGGACAGCGGCCGGCGGATGCCCCGGCCCGCTCCATTATGCTGGCCACGCACTGCGATGAGATTGGCCTGATGGTCACCGGCATCGAGGAAGGCTTTCTGCGCTTCACCAGCGTGGGTGGGATCGACGCGCGGGTTCTGCCGGGTCAAGAGGTGACGGTCTTCGGCCGGCAGGAGCTTCCCGGCGTCATCGGCCTGCGGCCGCCCCATTTGGTGCCGGCGGAACAGCGCCAGAAGCCCCTTCCCATGGATGAGCTGTTCGTGGACGTAGGATTGAGCCAGGAGCAGGCGCAGAAGCTGGTCTCCATCGGTGATCCGATTGCCTTTCGCGTGCCGGCGCTCGAGCTGGAGAACGAGCGCGTGGCCGGCAAAGCTTTCGATAACCGTGCCTCTGTTGCTGTCGCCACCGTTTGCCTAATGACCCTCCAGGGCATGCACCATGCCTGGGATGTGTATGCGGTCGCCACAACGCAGGAGGAGGTCGGCCTGCGGGGCGCCATGGTTAGCGCCTACGGCATCGCGCCTGACATCGCCATCGCCATTGACGTCACCTTTGGGGATGGGCCGGGGCTTTCGGACGCCGAGACCTTTGAGCTGGGCGCCGGCCCGGTTATCGCCATCGGGCCGAACGTGCACCCGGTGCTCCACGAGGCGCTGGTCGAGGCTGCCAAATCGTTGGAGATCCCCTATCAGATCGAACCCCTGCCCGGACACAGCGGCACCGACGGCTGGGCTATCCAGGTGACGCGGGAGGGCATCCCGACGGCGGTGCTGTCCATCCCGACGCAGAACATGCATTCGCCGGTGGAAGTGATCTCGCTGAAGGACATCCGGCGCGCCGGCCGTCTGCTGGCCGGGTTCATCAGCACCTTGAATGAGGAATTCGTCCGCCGGCTGACCTTTTCCCTGCCTGAGTGAGGGTGATAACCGTGCTACTGCAACGACTGAGCGATGCCTTTGGCGTTTCCGGATGCGAGGAAGAGGTGCGCAACATTCTGGCCCAGACCGTGCGCCCCCATGTGGACGAACTGCGCACCGACAGCCTGGGGAATTTGATCGCCATCAAGCGGGCGCGCGCCGGCGTGGAACGCCCGGTACGCGTCATGCTGGCCGCCCATATGGACGAAGTCGGCCTGCTGATCACCCACATCGAAAAGGACGGATTACTGCGCTTTCAACCGGTGGGAGGCATCGATCCCCGGCTGTTCCCGGCCAAGCGGGTGGTCATCGGCAAGGAGTGCGTGCCCGGCGTCATCGGCGTCAAGCCCATCCACCTGCTCAAGCCGGAAGAGCGCGAGCGCGTCACGCCAGTGGAGCAAATGTACATTGACATCGGTGCCACGAGCAAGGAAACTGCCGAAAAGCGGGTGAAGGTCGGGGATTACGCCGCTTTCGCCACGCGTTTTGGCACACACGGCCTGGAAGGGGAAAGCCGGCTGGTGCGCGGCAAGGCCTTCGACGACCGCGCCGGCTGTGCCGTCCTGGCCGCGGTACTGCAGGGCGACCCTTACCCGGTGGAACTGGCCGCCGTCTTCACCGTCCAGGAGGAAGTCGGCCTGCGCGGCGCCCGCGTGGCGGCCTACGCCCTGGCGCCGGATGTGGCCATCGCCCTCGAGGGCACTATTTGCGATGACTTGCCCAAGAAGAAGGACCAGAGCCCGGTGACGCGGGTGGGCAAGGGGCCGGCCATCACCCTGGCGGACCGCAGTGTCGTGGCGGACCGCCGGCTGGTGCGACTGCTGGTGGACACGGCGGAACAAGCGGGCATCCCCTATCAGTTCAAGGAGCCGGCGCTGGGCGGCACGGATGCCGGCGCCATTCACCTGACGCGCGCCGGCGTGCCCAGCGCGGCGCTGGCGGTCCCCAGCCGCTATATCCATGGGCCGGCCAGCGTCCTCAGCCTAGATGACCTGGAACATGCCATCGCGCTGGTGCGCGCCGTACTGCCGCGTCTGCAGGACTGGCCCGACCTGAAAGTCTGAACGGCCATCTTCTTCACATTCCCAGGAGAGGCACAACCGTGGAAGAAATCGTGCGTGAGCTTACGGAAGCATACGGCCCCTCGGGTGCGGAGGGAAAGGTACGCGGATTGATCCAGGAGCGGATCGCTCCGTATGTGGACGAGCAGCGAGTGGACGCGCTGGGCAACCTGATTGCCTGCAAGCGCGCCGGCACCTCCCCAGCCGCCGGCCGGCTGATGCTCGCCGCCCATATGGACGAGATCGGCCTCATCGTCAGCTACATTGATGAGAAGGGCTTCCTGCGCTTCCATCCCATGGGGGGCGTGTTCCCGCTGACCCTGTTGGGCGGCCGCGTGGTGTTCGAGAACGGCACCATGGGCGTCATCGGGATAGAGCGCTGGCAGGAGGATAAAATTCCGCCCATGGACAAGCTTTTCATTGACGTGGGAGCCGCGTCGCCGGCGGATTGCCCCGTCAAGGTCGGGGACATCGCCGGCTTCCACCGGCCCTTCTTCGCCCAGGGCACGCGCTGGGTGGGCAAGGCCATGGATGACCGCATCGGTTGTGCCGTGCTGGTCGAGTTCCTGCGGCAGGTGAAGGAGACCATTTACGACCTGTATGTGGTTTTCACCGTCCAAGAGGAAATCGGCCTGCGCGGGGCGATGGTGTCCGCCTTTGCCGTCGAGCCGGATGTGGCCATTGCCGTGGATATCACCACCACCGGCGACTATCCTGAGAGCGACAAGATGGCGGTGGAGCTGGGCAAAGGGGTGGCCATCAAGGTCAAGGACAGCGGCATGATCGCCCACCCGGGCCTGCGCCGGCACCTCGTCCAGCTCGCCGAGAAGGCCGGCATCCCCTATCAGCTCGAGGTGCTCCGTCGGGGCACTACGGACGCCTACGCCATGCAGGTGAGCCGCGAGGGCGTGCCGGCCGGCGTCCTGTCCATCCCCACCCGCTACGCCCACACCCCTTCGGAGATGGTGGACCAGCGCGACGTGCGCGCCGCGGTGGACCTGCTCCTGCATCTGGTCGCTCAGCCAATGGAGCTGGGGGGCTGAGCATCATTGTGCCAATAAACAAAACTGGGGAGCCAGATGGCTCCCCAGTTTTTGTGTGACGGACAGGAGGGCTTGGGATCAGGCGGCCGGCGTCTCGGCGGCGGCGTTCTTGCCGGCGATGCGGCCGAAGACCACGCAGTCGGCCATGGCCACGCCGCCCAGGCGCACCGCACCGTGGATGCCACCGGTGACCTCGCCGGCGGCATACAGGCCGGGGATCGGCTCGAAGTCCTGGCCAATGACGCGGCCGTTCACATCGGTCACCAGACCGCCCATAGTATGGTGCACCTTCGGCCACAGGCGGGCGGCGTAGAACGGCGGCTGGAAGCCCAACGGCTTGGCGTCCTTGAAGATCATACAGCCGAAGTCCTCATCCTTCCCGTTCTCGACAAACTGGTTCCAGCGCTCCACCTCGGCCTTGAAGGCGTCCCAGGGGATGTCGTAGGCCTTGGCGAACTCTTCCAGGGTATCGAACTTCTTGATGGCGCCGTTCTTGAGACCGCCTTCGATGACGTTGGCCGGCACGTTCTTCTCCGTGGCGTAGGTATCCGCCACGATGACCGCCGGCACGCCGATCTCGATGATGGCATCGGCGCGCACCTTGCGGTTGCCGGTCTCGTTGATGAAGCGCTTGCCGGTCTTCGGGTTGATCATGGGCGCCCACCCGACCACGCGCTCGCAGAAGAGCGGCACCAGCCCGAAGCCAGGCTCATCCGGGCTGGCCCACGGGCCGAGCTGGATCCAGTCCATATGCACGTCCATGGCACCGATCTTCAGGGCGGCGCGCAGGGCCTCGCCGGTGGCGCCGGGATGGTTGGTGCTCTCAAAGGCGTCGGTCAGGCGCGGGTCGTGGATCATGCGCATCTTGACGTCGCGGGAGAAGCCGCCGGTGGCCAGGACGACCGCCTTCTTGCCTTGATGTAGATGCTCTTGCCGCTGGTCTCGTCGCCGAACTGATAGCCGTCCTTCACCTCGATGCCCACCACGCGGCCGGCCTCGTTGACGATGAGCCGCTCCAGCTTGCGCTGGGTCTCCACATTCACGCCCAGCTCCTGGAGCTTCTTGAGCATCTTGTTGATGAGCTCGGATCCGCCGTTGACGAGCTGGACGGTGCGCGGGACGGAGTGGCCGCCGTGGTAGGTCAGGCGGTAGAACTCGGCGCCGATGTAATCGCGGGCCCATTCCGCCGCCTCGAGAGCCTTTTCGGTGAGGATTTTGGCGCGGTCCACGTGGTTGAGGTTCAGGCCGGCCTTGAGCATGTCTTGCAGCATCAGCTCCGGCGAGTCCTCAATGCCCTGCTCCTTCTGATACCAGTTGCCGGGTGCGGCGAAGTCGCCGCCGTTGATGATGGAGTTGCCGCCGGGCATTTCCATCTTGTCGATGACCTTGACGGCAGCGCCGGCGTTCTTGGCCTCGATGGCGGCCGCCAGGCCGGCGAAACCGGTGCCGACGACCACCACATCGGCTTCCTCATCCCACTTGGAGGGGACAGGGCCGCTGGGCATGGCTTTCTGACAGCCGGCGAGGGTGCTCGCCGCCAGGGTCATGGTGCCGCCCATGGCCATACCCTTCAGGAACTGCTTGCGCGAAACCTTGCTGGACATCTTCGCCTCCTTGCTGTAACCTGGTCAATGGTATTGTATTTGTGTCCGGCTGGGCCGGCGGGCCGGCCCAGCCCATTCACCCCCGAATGCGTCCAGATCCCGCACTAGGCCGGCTAGTCCTGATGGCACTGGGCGCAGTAGTTCTCCTCCGGCCGGTGGGACTTGTGGCAGACGGTACAGCGCAGATTGGGCCAGTGGCTGTTGTGCGGATTCCTGTCGAGATGGGCGGTGCGCTCTGCCAGCGACTCATAGGAGCGGTGGCATTTCAGACACATGTCGTTGGCTATCTTCCTCTCTGTGAGCGGGTTATCATAGTTCCCCGTCACATAGGCCGCCACCTCTTTGAGGGCACTGATGGGCGAGGTGACGTGGCAGTCCTTACATCCCACATGGGCCTGCTGATGGATGTTGTCGAGATACTGGGAGGAGTGGTACGAATCCACATAGGGGCGGATGATGTGGCAAAGGCTGCAGAACGAGGGATTGTAGCTTGCCTCCCACAGCGCGTAGACAGCGTTGGCGGCCACCAGCAGGATGAACAGGGCAATGATAATGGTACAGGCGATACCCCGGCGGGCGATAAAGCCCTTCAGCCCTTTGGGGGACGGTGAAGTGGTTGACGTGTCCATATCTGCATCTCCATGATCTTTGTAGCTTATATACTCTGCATGATAAGCATCGAGCGTTTTATCACAAATGTTTGAGGATGTCAAATCTATCTGGCCTGGTGTTTCGCCGGCGCGAGAAAAGCCTGGGGGCCTCACCGGCTCCCCAGGCTTGGCGTTCGCCGGTCGTGGTCCCGGATCAGGCGGCCGGCGCCTCGGCGGCGGCGTTCTTGCCGGCTGTGCGGCCCATGACGATGCAGTCCATAAAGGCACAGCTCCCCAGGCGCACCGCGCCGTGGATGCCACCGGTGACCTCGCCGGCGGCATACAGGCCGGGGATCACATTGCCGTCCAGGTCCAGCACCTGGGCCTTATCGGTGATCTGCAGGCCGCCCATGCAGTGGTGGACGGAGGGCCACTGCGGGATGGCGTAGAAGGGCGGCTTCTCGATCTTGGCCTTCATGCTGGGCTTGCCGAACTCCTCGTCCACACCCTTGTCCACCATTTCGTTGTACTTGGCGACGGTCTCTTTCAGCGCCGCGGCGTCGATGCCGGCCTTCTGCGCCAGCTCCTCCAGGGTGTCCGCCCGGATGATGCGGCCTTTCTTCACGCCGTCTTCGATGTGCTCGCGGTTGAAGAATTCATCCACCTTGGAGTCGTCGAAGATGGTGAAGGTGGGTTTCTCCTTGGCCTCGAAGAGCTGAGCGTCGGCGCAGACCTTGCGGTTGGCCAGCTCGTTCACGAAGCGCTTGCCGTTCTTGGCCACGTAGATGCAGTAGGCCGGCGCGTTGAACGGGACGACCGCCGGCCGGTCCAGGATGCCGGTCTCCGGGTCGGCGAAGGGATAGAGCTGGATCCAGTCGAGCTGGGTCGCGGCGGCGCCGATGCGCATCGCTTCCACCATCACCTCGCCGGTGGCGCCGGGATGGTTGGTGCTGGGGAATTCGGCGGTCAGCCAAGGCACGAACTTGGCGCGCAGTTCGACGTTCTTGCAGAAGCCGCCGGTGGCGATGACCACCGCCTTCTTGGCCTTGAAGTACTTCTTCTGGCCGCCGGTCTCCACCTCGACCCCCAGCACGCGGCCCGTGTCACATCCCTCGCGGACCAGGCGGGTCACCTTGTGCTCGTAGAGGATCTCGATCTTCATCTCCTCGGCTTTCTTCAGCATGGCCTTGATGGCATCACTGCCGGAAGAGTTCGCCGTGGTGTGGGTGCGGGGGCGAGAATGGCCGCCGGCCTGCACGATCTTTTCCTGGAACGGGGTGCCGAGGTCGAGCAGCCACTCGATGCCATCCACCGACTCGGTAGCCACCTTCTTCGCCAGGGCGGGCCAGTTGAGGCGCTGGCCGGCCTTCAGCATGTCCTCCATCATGATATCGGCGGAATCGGGGGGCAGGTCGGGGAACTTGCGGCGGATGCGGGAGTCCCAGGCCGCGTAGACGCCGCCGTTGATGGCGGAGTTGCCGCCGGGGACTTCCATCTTTTCCAGCACCAGCACGTCAGCGCCGGCGTTCTTGGCCTCAATGGCGGCCGCCAGGCCGGCGAACCCGGTGCCGATGATCAGCACCTCGGTCTCGCGGTCCCACTTGGCAGGGATGGGGCTCTCGGCCGCCGGCTTCTGCGCGCAGCCGGCCAGCGCGCTGACGGCCGCGCTGGTGGCACCCACTGCCGCCATGCCTTTCAGGAACGCTTTGCGGGAAATCTCTTTCTGCGCCATCGTTTTTCCTCCTTGTGTGATATTTCGTTATATTATCAGCTCGTGTATGGCGAGCTGTCTGACCGCGGTGTGCTGCTCTTCTGGAGTCCGGTATGTTTTATTTTTCACCATACGTTGTTAATTATATCACGAACTATGCGGTTTGTCAAGAATGGATATACACATTGGGCCGGAAATGCAGTAATATTGTTGCAGGCGTGCCGGCAATTATCGGTCGCCGTCGGAGGGCGCGACGGGAACGGGGGAACGAGGCGGGGACAAAAAGAGGGGGGTCAGGTATGCCCTGACCCCCCTCTTGGCATAGCCCTCGATGGGGTTACCGCACGCGCAGTACCTGGCCGGCGTAAATCAGGTTGAGGTTGTAGATGCCGTTGAGCGCGGCGATGGCCCACGGCGTGGTCCCGTAGAGCCGGGCGATGGACCAGAGCGTCTCCCCCCAGCGCACCACGTGATAC
>JACIWP010000110.1 GCA_014360855.1 Anaerolineae bacterium | reverse complement strand
TTCTTCTCCTCCTTTTCACATAGAGAGCTGAGTACGTGGGGGGTCCTCAGCTCTCGTGGGTTTTATGGGAAGGTACAAATTGGCGCCGGCGGTCAAAGGGGTGACCTGACCGCCGGCGCATTGTCTTACCACCCGCCCGGCAAATCAGTATTTTCCGTACTCGCGCGCCGTCTGGATGAAGGCGTGCAGGTTCTCGGGCCGGGCATTGTCAAGCACCGCGCCCGGCGCGATGAAGTACCCGCCGTCCTGTCCGACGGTGTCAATGAGCTTCTTGACGTGGTCGGCCATCTGTTGGGGCGTGCCGGCATAGAACAGGGAGACTGGCACATTGCCGCCGAAGCAGGCCCAGTTACCCAGCTTCTTCTTGACCTCGGCGAGATCGGTGTAGTCGAACATCCACATGCTCTTGCCGGCCGGCAGTGGCGAATCGGCCAGCGCGTCCAGCCGCTCGTTGTAGCCGCCCTCGACGAAGAGGAAGGGCACACAGCCGGCCGCGATAAGCCCCTCGCACACAGCCTTGAGGGTCGGCCAGTAGAAGCGGTTGAAGTCCTTGGTGGACATGAAGCCGTCGGCGCCCTTGTGCAGGGGGATGAAGACCAGCGGCAGGCCGGCGCTCATGGCCGCTTCGATGCCCATCTGGATGGCGATGGGCACCAGCCGTTCGACAGCGGCCAGCAGTTTGTCCGGCTGGCGGTACATGTCAATCATGATGCCGCGGGTGCCGCGCAGGGTATCCCCGATGATGTCAAAGGGCGCCTTGGTGAAGCCGCCCAGGTAGTTGGGCATGCCGTGCTGGAAGGTGAGCTGGGCGCCGGCCTTGCCGGCGGCGGCGAAGAATTCGGCGGCCAGCCGGCCGGCGTCGATCCAGGCCTGGAAGCCCTCCTGCACCGCCGGCACGGTCAGCGTCCCCAGGAGTATCAGCGCCATGGGCAGTTCCATCACGCCGTACAGGGAGGGGAGCATCTTCCAGCCCTCCAGGCTCTTCATGATGCGCGGCATATACACGCGCAGGAAGAAGCCCTCGGGATCAGCGATGAGCTGGTCATACTCGTCGGGGAGCATGTACTCGTCCTCGACCATCTGGAAGGGCATGTGTTTCGGAAGCCCATTGCCCGGCCAGCGGTAGGTGCGGAATCCCAGCCGGTCGAAGGCTTTGCCGGGGAGGCCGTTGCCGGCGACCTGATAGTCCAGGTCGAAGTCCACGTTGAACTTGAGGATGGCCTCGGCCATCTTGTCGTAGTCGTACATCATGTCGCCGTGGGAGATGCCGGCATATTCTGCCACATAGTTCCCGACAGCGAGCAGGATGGGGACCGCATCGGGCTTCTTCAGCTCGCAGACATCCTTCAGTCGCTGGACCCTGCGCCGGTACAGCTCGGCGACCTGCGGGGAGGCAAAGGGTTTGCCCTCGGTGGAGAGGAACTTTGCCCAGAGGGCCTCGTACTTTTGTTCCGGGGTCATGGTCTTCCATTCGGTGGTCATAGGTCACGCTCCTACCCACTGTTTGGCGATGACAACAGCGTCAACAGCATTCTTGCCCCAGGCATCGGCGCCGGTGTATTCGCGGATTTGCTCGTTGATGGGCCCGCCGCCGATCATGATTTTAACCTCCGGCACTGCGGAGCGCAAGGCCTGCACGGTCTGTTTCATGGGTTCATAGGCGACGGTGAGGAAGCCGCTCAGGCCGACGATGCCGGCGCCGTTCTCTTTCACCGCCTGCACGAAGCGCTCCGCCGGCACATCCACGCCCAGGTCGGTCACATCGAAGCCGTTGATTTCGAGCATGAAGACGACGATGTTCTTGCCGATGTCGTGGATGTCGCCCTGGACCGTGCCGATGACCACCTTGCCGAGCTTTTTGCCGGCGGTCGCCTCGCGCTGGAGGTAGGGCTTGACGATCTCGGTGATTTGCTTGAGGATTTCGCCGGCGAAGATCAGTTCGGGGATGAAGGCCTGTTTCGATTCGAAGCGTTCCCCGACGATCTGCATGGCGGCCCGGCAGTCGTCAAGGACCTCCAGCGGGCTGACTCCTTTCTCCAGCAGGGAGCGGGTGAGCGCCACTGCCTCCTTTTCGTTCAGGTCGGCAATGGCCTGAACCAGTTCTTGTGCCATGGATGCCTCCTTTCGACATGGGTGAAATAGGCGTTGAAGTCCAACGCTGATTATATTATACTCCTATATATATAACCTGTCAAGGGGCGGATGGGGCCGGGAAAAGGGATTTGCCCATTTCGCCGGCGGTCCCGCACCCGGCAAAAGAGCGAAGGCCTGACAATACGGGTTACCCAAATCCCCTCGTTTTGTACAGCAGGCGGGGTTTATGGTACTATCATCCTGCCATACATGGTGATAAGGAGCGAATTGCCCGTGCGCGTGACCGCCGTTCAGACACCGGTGATTGAGCCTCGTCAGCCGCTTCTCCCCATCTTACAGCAGTCCCTGCCCCGCCCTTTGCGCGACGGTGACATTCTCTGCGTGGCGTCCAAGGTGGTGGCGCTGGAACAGGGGCGCATCGTGGCACTGGCCTCCGTGGAGCCGTCGCCGGCAGCGCGGCAGGCCCGCCGGCTGGACGCCGGCAAGGACCCGGAGACCTACGCCCGCTGGATGGAGCTGATCCTGCGCGAGGCAGACCACGTCTTCGCGTCCAGTGTGATATGGCTGACGCTCAAGGACGGTATCCTGATCGCCAACGCCGGCATTGACATGTCCAACGCCCCGCTGGGCCACGTGGTCCTGTGGCCGCACCGCCCCTGGGAATGGGCCAAAAGGTTCTGGCAGGACCTGCGCGCCGCCTATGGGATAGAGCGGGTCGGCGTGATCCTGACCGACGCCCGCTCGACCCCCCTGCGGCGCGGCTTCACGGGCATGGCGCTGGCGTTCTGGGGGTTTGAGGGGCTGGACGTGCAGAGGGGACAGCCCGATCTCTTCGGCCGGCCGCTTCAGTACACCGAACGCATGGTCGCAGACGGGCTGGCGGCCGCCGCCGTCGTGGTAGGAGGAGAGGCGAACGAACGCACCCCCTTTGTGCTGATTGAGGATGCGCCGGTCACCTTCACAGAGCGCGAGATTCGGCCGGAGGAGATCCTGGTCCCTGCCGACCAGGACATCTTTTCCGTCATTTACAACGAGGAATTTAAGGCCGCGGCCGGCGGCCGGCCGGCCCCCCATCCTACGGGCGGTTGAAGCGGAACCCGTGCCCGCGCACGGTGACGACAAACTGCCAGGAGGGGTCCAGCTCGGCCAGGCGTTCCCTCAGCCGGCGCACCAGCGCATCAATGGCCTGCTCGGTGATGCCCTCGGCGGACTCATCGGGCCACACCGCCGAGACGATCTCCTCCCGGCTGACGACGCGGTCACAGTTATCGTACAGCAGTTCCAGCAGGCGGAATTGGGCCGGCGACAACGGGGGCTCCAGCGCCTTCTGGTGCAGATAGACCATGCGCGCTTCTTTGTCCAGCACCAGGCCGCGCCGGAAGGTTTCCTCCAGGCTCAGCGGGACGGTGGCGCCGGCATCCACAAAGGCCAGGCGGTAGCACAGGGCGATCTGAATCTCGTCCCCATCGTGGAGCCGCCGCGTCCCGAGCACCGCCTCGCCGTTGACAAAGGTCCCGTTCTTGCTCTGCAGGTCGGTGATGTAATAGCCGTCGGGCTGACGGCGGATGCTGGCATGCCGGCGGGAGACCTTGCGGTCATTGAGCACGATGTCGCACGATTCGTCCCGACCGATGACCGTCTCCGGCCGGCTCAATGACCAGATCTGGCCGCAACCCTCACCCTCTCGCAGTATCAATATCCCGACGTCCTGGTTCTGCATCCTTATATCCCCTTACTCGCAGGGCGTTTGACAACCCTATTACTCTCAGCTATAGTTATAGGTGGAGTCGCCCCCCGCCAGCGGCATGCGGCCATTCGTCGTTGGCGCGGCTCCCCCACAGTGATGGATCCGGAGGAGAAGAGGTTTCCCTTGGTCGAGCCGCTCGCTCCTGGCACTGTCCTGAAAGAGCGCTACCGCATCACGGAACTCGTCGGCGAGGGCGGCATGGGCGCCGTCTACCGGGCCGATGACCTGCTTCTGGAAGGGCGTGCCTGTGCCATCAAAGAAATTCGTCCTGATCTGGGCACTGACCCTGCGTCCGCCCGGCAGGCCCGTGAGCAGTTTTACCGCGAGGCCTCGGTATTGGCGCGCCTGGATCACCCCAATTTGCCCAAGGTTTCCGACTATTTCTCCGAGGCCGGCCGCGAATACCTGGTGATGGATTACGTCGCCGGCAAAGACCTGCGCCAGCTCCTGGAAGAAGCCCTTATGCAGGGACATCCTCTGCCGGAAGAACAGGTCCTGCGTTGGGCCGAACAGCTCTGCGATGCGCTGGAATACCTCCATTCCCAGGACCCGCCGGTACTGCATCGCGATATCAAGCCCGGCAATATCAAGCTCACGCCGGCCGGCACCATCAAGCTGGTGGACTTCGGCCTTGTCAAGCTGATGCTCCCCGACGATAATCGCACCATCACTGTCCTGCAGGGACGCGGCACCGTCCAGTACACGCCGCTGGAGCAGTACGGCGGCGATACCGGCCACACCGACCCGCGCTCCGACATCTATTCTCTGGGCGCCACGCTGTATCACCTGCTGACGGGAAAGCCGCCCGTGGATGCCAAACAGCGCTTCCTGAAGCCAGGCATTTTGCCCAGCGTGCGCGACCTCAACCCTGCCGTTTCCGAACGCACCAACCACGCCATCATGCACGCGCTGGAGATGCATCCTGACCAGCGTCCGCCCACGGTAGCGGCCTTCCGCCAGGAGCTGTTCTTTGGTGAGCCGGCCCCCTCGCCGGCGGATACTGCCGCACGCCAGCCATCCGAAGCGCCCGTTTGGTTTGCCGCTCTGCGCGTGCCCCTGATCCTCTTTTTGATACTGCTGTTCGTCGCCCTGATCGTCACCGCTTTCGGGCCTATCCGCTGATGTCCCTCAGCGGCTGATCCGACGCCGCAGTCCCCTGTCCAACGATAGATAGATGCCGGCGACCACCAGTCCCCCGACCGCGGAAATCATCGGCGCCAGCCAGGCGGCCGATTCCTCATCCGGTGGGCCGGCTGGCAGAAGGCCTTGCACGTACAGCACATAGGCCGCCAGGCCGCCGCTCATCAGCCACAGCGCCAGCCGCGCGCCGGTGATGGGCGAGTGATGCACGAGCGCCCATGTCAGGCCGGCGATCCCGCCCATGGCGAACAGCGCCAGGAGCGTCATGCCCAGCGCGCCCCAGCGGCCCCCAGCGGCCCCGCCGGCCTTTGTGCCGCCGGCGGTCGTCGCCTCCGTGGGGGTCACCTGCGGCAGGGGTGTGGCGGTGGGACGCGGTGTGGGGGTCGGCGGCGGCGTATGGGTCGGGGTAAAGGTGGCGGTAGGGCTTGGCACCACGGTGGAAATCTGTGCCGGCTCGTTGCTCGAGATGACTACCTGCAGGGTGGTGGAGCGGACGGCGTTGCCGCTGGATGCGGTGACGTTGAGCTGTCCTACCCGCTCCAGCACCACGGAGCCTTCGGCTAGGCCGTTGACGGTGGTTGTGCGCAGGCGCGGAAGCTCCAGCGATTCCGCCGGATAATACAGGCGGAACTCCACCGGCGTGCCATCCGGCACGGGGTGGCCGTTGTGGTCGAGGATGGGGCCGGCGATCAGCGACAGCGTACTGCCCACGGTGATATCCACGCTCTTGGCCGGGTCACTGCCGGCCGGCGTGTTCAAGCGCACCTGGATGATCTGGTCAGGGTCCGGCTCGGTGATGGAGATCAGGTCGTAGTTGATGCCGGCGATGGAGACCGGCGATGCGCCCCGCGGGGTGATCTCCTGGAACAGCGTGCGCACCGCCACCTCGATACAGGGCGGCATCTTGCTGTACAGGCCGTAATAGGCGGTCAGCTTGCTGATCTCGGTGGTGTCCAGGTAATAGGGCTCGGCTAAAGCGAAGACGATGATGTTTTTATTGCGCAGGAGCGACTCGCTCTCCCGCAGAAAGTCCCGCAGGGCGGCGGAGGCCGGGTAGTGGATCGGGTCAATGTCCAGGGTGACGAAGACCACCCACTGGGCCTTTCCCAGCGCCTCCTCGATGGCCTTGCGGGATTCGGGGCTGGACTCGCCGGCCTCGGGGTGCAGATACCCCCACAGGTCGGCAAAGCTAAAACTGGTGAGCAGGTCGGGCTGTACCTGGCCGGTGCCGGCCGGCCCGTACAGCTTCAAGATCTCCTTCGCGAAATCGTCCACTCCCAGCAGGGTAAAGGGTGGGCAGAGCGCGCGGTCGGAGCAGTCCGACACCTCCCGCATATCGGTAAAGATGACAATGGGTTCATCCGAGAGGGGCGGGCTGGGAAGCCGGTCCGCCAGCTCCCCCGGGCCAGGGTAGATGAGGGTCAGGGCCTGTTTGGCCACATCGCTTACCACGCCCAACCCCTTGCCCACCACATCCTCGACCGCCTCCGGGTCCACCAGCACTTTGTCGGGGGAGAAGGAGGGATAGAGCCGCAGTTTCAGGGCCAGGATGCGGCGCAGAGACTCGTCCGCACGGGCGCGGAAGTTGGGGTCGCTGACATATTTCTCCTGGAAGAAAGCGATGGTCGCCTTGATATTTTCGAACTGCTCGGCCCAGTTGTCATGCAGGGCAAACTGGGAAAGGATCAGCAGGTCATTGCCGGCCAGGAAGGCCTCCTGGGCGATTTGCCGGTACGGGAAGGTCTGCAACTGCGGGTCGTAATATTTGCGCACCGCCGGCACGCCCAGGGCGTCGCTGACCAGCAGTCCGCCGGCTTCCCGCCAGGGCGCGAACTCCGGCAACTGCATCAGCGCCGGCAGGTTCTGCGCATCGAAGGAAATCGGCCGCGTGAGCTGGCGGATGTTGCCCTGGAAACCGCGGTAGCGGATATGCGAGGTCATCAGCGCGTCGGTCACCGAGGGACTGCCCAGCTTCGGTTCTTTCGTGACGGCGAAGAAGGGGGCCAGCTCGATGCGGTACAGCTCTTTGAGCGACTTGTTGACGGTGGAAATCTCCTCATCCGGCCGGCGGTCGCTTCCCCCATTGCCCGGGAAGTGCTTGGCCACGGTCACGATGCCGCCGGCGCTCCCCAGATGCACACCGCGGATGTAGGCCTCGCCCAGCGCGCCCACCCAGTAGGGGTCGCCGCCAAAGGTGCGGATGCCCATGTCGCCGCGACCGCCCGGGCGGGGAGTGTCCAGCACGTCGAGGGAAGGGCCGAGGAGCATATTGATGCCCACGGCGCGCAGTTCCGCCCCGACGACTTGCCCGATGGCCTCGGCCAGCGCCGGCGACCAGGTTGCTCCCACCGCCATATTGCTCGGCACCGGGGTAAAGCCGTTGCGCAGGCGCGTATAGGGGTATCCATCCCCCTCATGGTCCACGGCGATAAAGAGCGGGATATGGGTACTGCCGGTAGGGGTAATGGTCTGGGTAGGGGTAACGACGCCGGCCGGCGGGACAGCCGGGTACTTGCTTTCCAGCGGCGGGGCGGTCAGGGCCAACTGCTGGAGCTGGTTGACCAGCTCCGCGGTCTGGCGGGGGGTGTCGCCGCGGTTGACGATATTGCCGTTGCTGGCCAGCAGGACCACGCCGCCCACCCGGTAGCTCTGGATCAGCTCCGCGATGTCCGAATCGGGCGGCGCCTGGTTCCCCATAAAGGTGACCAGGAAAAGCTGGCCGACCCGTTCCTCGACGGTCATGCCGGCGATGATGGTGTCCACGGCGGTGTCAGCGGAGGGTGCGCGAGAGGCGGGTTGGGCAAAGCCGGCGGCCGGCATGCCGGCCAGCAGGATGCTCAGCAGCACGATGCTTATTGCAAGACGCCAACCTATCCGCTTCATGCGCCTTCCGCCCTCTGATGTGGGGGAATATGCCCGTGTTTGCTCCGCGGGCTGATGATAGTATACACGAGGCAGAGTGCTGGCGCAAGACATCGGCCGGCGCGGGACAAAAAACCTCCCGCAGGAGTCCCTGCGGGAGGCATCGCCGGCTTACTTGGACTTGACCTTGATGGTCTTGGGTTTGACGCTTTCCGCCTTCGGGATGGTCAGGGTGAGGATGCCGTTCTCGAAGGTCGCCTCGGCCTTCTCCGCATCCACGGGCACATTCAGCGTCAGGGTGCGGCTGAAGGGGCCGTAGGCGCGCTCCTGGAAGATATAGTCCACATTCTCCAGGGGCGGTTTGATCTCGCCCTTGATGGTCAGCGTATCGCCTTCCAGCGTGATTTCCACATCCTCCGGCTTGACGCCCGGCACCGGCGCCATGATGACGATCTCGTTATCGGTGGCGTAGGCGTCAATGGGCAGACGCATGGTGCGCTCGCCGGCGCCCACGCCCAGCCGGCGCCAATTCACCAGGCTCTCCTCAAACAACCGATCCATCGCTTCCCGCAGAGTCATAAACTCCCGGAATGGCTCCCAACGATCCAGCGACATCGCGCATCACCTCCTTTTCTGGGATATAGACCGCAGACCATGGACGATAGCCCATCTCCCTGCGTCCTATCGTCCGTGGTCTATGGTCTATTGTCCGTGGTCTGTGGCCTATAGCCTGGAGACGGAATGGGGGCGAGGCGTGCGGCGTTGATGTCCCGATGGCCTCGCCCCCACGCGGTGCACATTATTTCTTGGCCTTGATGGCGATGGTCTTGGGCTTGACCTCTTCCGCCTTGGGGAGCGTCAGGGTCAGCACGCCGTTCTCAAACTCCGCCGTCGCCTTGTCGGCATCCACCGACACGGGCAGAGTGAAGGACCGGCAGAAGGACCCATAGCGGCGCTCCTTGCGGATGTAATTCTCCTCTTTGATGTCCTTCTCTTCCTTCACCTCGCCCTTGATGGTCAGGGTGTCGCCGACCACGGAGACCTCGATGTCCTCGGGCTTGACGCCGGGCAGGCTGGCTTTCACCACCACATCGTCCTTGGTCTCATAGATATCCACGGCGAAGGTCTGGGCTGCCGGCGCAAGCAGGCTCCGCGGCCAGACGATGCTCTCCTCGAACAGACGATCCATCGCCTCGCGCAGGGACATCAGCTCCTCAAAGGGCTGCCACCGCATCAGCGACATACGCCTCACCTCCTTTCCTTACTCCAGCTTCGGGATTGGTGTAAGGTGTGTCATCGAACTTGGCGATTCCTATATTATCAGGCCGGCGTTAGAATGGCATTAGAGAAGTATTAGAGTTTTGTTAGAACTGCCCTTATGAGCGCGGCTCCTCGGCCAGCTCCACCTGCACGGTGCGCTCCCTGCCGTCGCGCAGGAGGGTCACCGTCACCACATCGCCTACCACCGTGTTCTCTTCCAGATAGGCGTCCAGGCTGTCCCAGTCCCGGATGGGATGGCCGTTGATGGCGGTGAGGATGTCCCCGCCGGCCAGCACCACCTGGTTGCCGATGACCACCTGACGCGTGGCGCCGCGGATGCCGGCGCGTGCCGCCGGACTGTTGCTGTACACCCGCGCTACGAGGATACCCTGCTCTACCGGTAGGTCCAGGCGCCGCGCCAGCGCCGGCGTGATGGAATATCCCAGAATCCCTATCCAGGGATGGGGATAATAGCCCTTCTCGATCAGCACCGGCACGACGCGCCGCACGGTGTCCACCGGAATGGCAAACCCCACGCCGGCCGAGGCCCCGCTGGGCGAGACGATGGCGGTGTTCACGCCGATCAGCCGGCCGCGCGCATCCAGCAGTGGTCCGCCGGAGTTGCCCGGGTT
>JACIWP010000109.1 GCA_014360855.1 Anaerolineae bacterium | reverse complement strand
CCTCCACCCCCGTGGGCCACACCTGCCAGGAAAGCACGAAGGTCGTCCAACGCGTTCTGGTCAGAAAAGTTGACACCAATGTGCTCGTGATATATATTTTGTGGGTCATAGCATGCGGTTCATAAACCTTCCTCTACCTGTGCCAGCATTCATGCCGATGGCCTAGCCAACGATTTGTGTATCGGTGAATAAAGGGACCATTCTCAGGACCTTGACCATTCGTGATATCATCGACCTCCGGGAGGAGAACTATGTCACTGCGTCTACTGCTCGGTCCCATGCGAGTGCCCTTCCTGATCCTGGCGCCGGCCTGCGCCGCAGTCGGCATCGCCACCGCCTTCTGGCAAACCCGCTCCCTGAATGGATGGCACGTCCTGCTGGTACTGCTGGGTGCGCTGTTCGCCCACATCAGCACCAATTCCTTTAACGAGTATTTCGACTTCCGCAGTGGATTGGATGCCCGCACCCGCCCCACCCCCTTCAGCGGCGGAAGCGGCACACTGCCGGCCAATCCTTCCCTGGAGCGCTACGCCCTCTGGCTGTCCATTATCACCCTGCTTCTGACCGCGGGCGTCGGCATCTACTTCGTCTGGCAAGCGGGATGGGAACTGCTTCCGCTGGGCCTGCTGGGGTTGCTGTTAGTGGTAAGCTATACCGCGTGGTGGACGTACGATCCCATCCGCTGTCTGATCGCTCCCGGGCTGGGATTCGGGATATTGATGGTGATGGGCAGTCATTTCGCCCTTTCGGGCCGCTACAGTTTGATCGCTTTCGCCGCTTCCCTGGTGCCCACGTTCCTGGTCAGCAACCTACTCCTGCTCAATCAGTTCCCCGACGTCGAGGCGGATCAGTCCATTGGCCGCCGGCATTTTCCCATCACCATCGGCCGGCAGGCCAGCAGCCGGCTGTACGGCCTGCTCCTCATCCTGGCCTACGCCACCATCATCATTAGCACTCTGGCGGGGCTCTTCCCTTGGACCAGTCTCCTAGCTCTGCTCACGGCCATTCCCGCCTGGCAGGCCTACCGCCTGGCGGCGCGCCACGCGGAATCCATCCCCGAGCTTCTGCCGGCCATGGGACTCAATGTCATCGTCACCGTCGGCACGCCGTTCCTGCTGGCGCTGGGCTTTTTCCTGGCCACCGTCCTGGGGCTTCACTGACCACCCACGCACTGCGGCGCGCCGGCCGGACTATTCCCGCAGGTGCCGGCGCGCCTGCTCCACCAGGTCTATCCCGACCATCTCCCCCCAGGCCGTCAGCAGACGCCGCGTGATGGGACCTGGCCGGCCATCCCCGATGACTATTTTGTTGATGCGGGTAATGGGCATGATGCAGTAGCCCGTGGAAGTGAAAAAGGCCTCATCCGCGGTCAGGGCATGATAGGCCTGCAGAGGGCACTCATGCGCCGGAATGCCCAGCCTGCCGGCCAGCTCCAGCACCGTCGCCCGCGTGATGCCGGCCAAGACACCGTCGGCCGGCGGCGTGTACAGCGCGCCGTCCTTCACCACGAACACATTGCCGCTCTTGTTCTCCGTCAGATTGCCGTGAATATCCAGGATGAGCGACCAGGCCTCCGGGTCCACCATGCGCGCCTCGAACTCCGCCAGCACGAGGTGCATGCGCGAGCCGGTCTTCAGTTTCGGGTCCAGGCACTGCGGGGGCAGGTGGCGCGACGGCGGGATGACCGCATGCACGCCCTGCTCATACCCTCGCGCAAAGGCCGCGAAGGGGAGCGGCCGGCAGAAGATGATGATGGTCGGCCGGCGCTCTTCCGCGGACGCAGGAAGGTAATACTGCACATTGTTCACAAACCGGCCGCGCGTGATGTACAAGTACAACCAGACGTCATCCTCCAGCAGAGGTCGATTGGCCTCCAGCGTCATCATCACGGCTTGGCGCAGTTCCTGCCGGCTCATGCCAGGGTCGATCCGGGCATAGGTCAGCGAGCGCCACAGCCGGTCGAGATGCGGTTCCAGATGGAACGGCACAAAACGAAAGGTGCGCACCGCCTCATACACTGAATCGCCGAGCAGGAACCCGCCGTCATGGATCGAGATCGTGGCTTGGCTGTCCGGCACCAGCTCGCCGTTGCGGTAGACCAACAGTTCGGACATGGCGCGCCTCCTTACCAGGCCGGCCGGCCCCAATACCGCACCAGCGGCATATCGGCCATGGTCAGGAAGCCGGCCGGTGCGCGGAGCACCTGCGGGATGGCGTTGATGACCACCGCGGCGGTGGCTGTATCCCCGTGGATGCCGGCGATATGTGCCTCAATGCGGCCGCCGGCGCCCATATCCAGCAGGATGTGATCGCCTGGCTCGGGCGCATGCACCGCCATATCCAGCATCAGCACCACCCGGAGCGCATCCCCTTCCAATCCCAGCGCTACCTGATGGATGCCGGCGACGGAGCCGGCCGGTACGGACAGATACGGCGTCTCAGCGTTCTCCGATGCGGCGATAGGCTCCAGCGTCTCCTCGATCCGTTCCAGCCGCCAGCCCAGGCCGTACGCGATGAGGGCGGCCGATTCCGCCAGGCCGACATGCCCGACGCGGCCGGCAGACCGCTCGGCCTCGAACTCCTCCAGCGTGAGGCCGGCGCCGATCTTGTGCTGAAGGGGAAGCCGGCGGGCGGCGGCGTCCACCACACGATGCACCTGCACCCGCTCCAGCCGCATGCAGGGCGCGCTCAGTGCCAAAGCCAGGGTGTCCATGATGAAGCCGGGGTTGATGCCGGTGCCCAGCAGGGTCACTTTTTGCCGGCGGGCCAGCTCGTCCAGCCCCGCGTGCACCTCCGGATGGCGCCAGCCAGGAAAAGCCGCCTCCTCGCAGGTGGTGATGACATGGGCGCCGGCGGACAGGATGTCGGCGAGCTGTCCGGCCACCGCCGGCAGGGAGGAGGCGGTCGAATGGATCACCACATCCGGCCGGGTCTCGGCCAGCAGAGCCGGCGCGTCATCCCGCACCCGTATCCCAAGCGGTTCGGGCAGGCCGGCGACCTCCGCCACATCGCGGCCGGCCTTCCCTGGGTCAATATCCACTGCCCCTACCAACCGCACGCCAGGCCTGGTCAGCAACTGCCGCACGCACTCGCACCCGATAGGCCCCAGGCCGTACTGCACCACACGCAGTTCCGTCATCGCGCATCCCCTCCAGGAAAGTTCCGCTTGTGAACACGTTCATAGGTTATCACCCGGCACAACCTCTGTCAACCTGAAAGGGCGCCTGTGCCGGCCGCCCGATATCCCCATACACCGATGAGCCGGCGCAAAGTGCCCGGAAAATTTGTCAACCTATGTAACATTGGGTATAATTGTAAATTGGCATTGCTCCCACGCGAGCAGGAGGACAATACGAGTGATCGCACTGAAAACCCAGACACCAAGCTACTGGCAGGAATCATTTTCCATCTCTGAGGACGACCTGGCCTATCTGCGCCAGTATATCATTGATCACGGCAGCCCTGTCCCCCTTCAGGACCTGGTGCTGAACCTGATCAAAGCGCGCTGTCAGGATGAAATCAACGCCATCCGACACGAGCTGTCCCGCGGGCCGCTTTACCAGCCGAAGGACAGCTATCAGGTTGGGCAAACGCTCATTTTCCCGGCCCTGCAGTTCGCCGTCGGCACGGTCGTGGGCACCCGGCCGGGATATGATCCCAGCCACGGCCATTTCGAGGTCATCCAGGTGCGCTTCGAGCACAGTGGGGAACAGCGCGAGTTTGCCTCGAAGCTCACCACGCCCCATGCTCTGAACCGCCCCGACGGGGAAAACGGCCTTGCCTTCCTTCAGGAAGCGGTCTCGGCGGAAGAAATCGCCAAGAAATTCGGGGACGTAGTCGCCCAGCGCCTGCTGGAGGTCCTCCAGCGCCCCGATTCGGGCTTCATCCAGTATCAGGGGCAGTGGCTGGTCAAGGAAATGCTCCCCGAGATCCATATTGGGCATCTCAACCTGGCGGAAGCGGTCATTGATGTCGCCGGCCAGCCCATGACCCCGCGCCAGATCCTGGCCGAGCTGGACCTGCCCAAGGAAATCCCGCTCCCCATCCAAGAGTTCGCGCTCAACGCCCAACTTTCCCAAGACGAGCGCTTCGACGACGTGGGTTGGGACGGCACGGTGCTGTGGTTCCTGCGTCGGCTGGAGCCGGACATCATCGTCAACCCGCCGGCACGCCTCCAGCTCCTCCAGGAACCTTACGACCGACAGTCCATCCTGCCCGAGCTTGTCGCCGTCGCCAAAGATATTGACTTCGAGCCGGACCAGCTCGCGGCGCGAGGCCTGGAATCCATGGTCTACAAAGCCCACATTGTGCTCACCTACCCGCACTGGCGCTCGGGCACCCTGCCCCTCTCTCCCCAGCTCGCCGCCATGCTGCCGAAGGGCTCATACCAGCACAGCCGCATGGAATTCATTGACGGCAAGCTGGGCGAGACCATTGTGGGCTGGGTGCACCATGAGATGGGCTTCATCGCCGGCCTGGAGCGCTGGTACCAGGATAACCAGATCGTCCCCGGCGCCTTCATCCGCCTGGAACGGATGAAAAAGCCCGGCGTACTGCTGGTGGATTTCGAACAGCGGCGCATGCGCAGGGAATGGGTGCGCGTCGCCACTATTGAAGATGGCCGCATCGTCTTCTCCATGCAGAAACTGCCCATCGCCTGCCAGTATGACGAAGATATGGCGGTCAGCCATGCGGACGCCCGCGTGCTGGACGAATTTGTCGAACAGATCGTTGCCGAGCGCCGGCCGCTGGCCCGCCTCCTGCGCGAGATCATGCCCGAGCTGGTGAAGCTCAACCCATCCGGCGCCGTGCACGCCAAGACCATTTACAGCGCCGTGAACCTGTTCCGCCGCACTCCTGCCGGCCCAGTCTTCGCCCTGCTGTCCACCGATCCCCATTGCGTCTATGTGGGCAATGGGATGTGGACCTATGACCCGACGCGCACGCGAGGATGATCATGCTCAGCGGCGCGACAGTCTCACAGCCATACGCCCGGCCGGCCGCATCGATGCCGGCAGGCTCCCGGAACCCGACAGAACAAAGGATACGCTCGATGGCCAAGTGGACCCGACCTACCCTGGATACCAAATTCCATATCGATATGGACTGGTGGGAACAGGAACAGCTTGACTTCCGCCTGTACCTCCACCATCAGCTCTGTCCGGAACACCGCAAGAGCTACCCCGACTATCACCGCACCGAGCTGGTGGACTGGGTCGATCCGGTCACGGCAGAGGTCAAGCGAGTGGACGCGCTGTGGCAGGCCCTGCTGTCCTGCTGTAGCAAACGCCCGGATTACTTATCCGACTCGACGCCGCTCATCACGGCCATTTTCCGTGTCTTCCTGGCCAACAACAACACGCCGATGACACCGGTGGAGCTGGCGCAGGCCATTGGCCGCGCCCAGCCGGAAGTCATCCTGCATCTTCTGACGCGCGGCAAGATTTACCGCGGCATCAAGCCCGTCCCTCCCGAATAATATGCCTGCGCCGGCGCTTTGCACTAATCCGCCGGAGCTTCAGCCGGCCATATCACTTATCAAGAAGGGGAAAGCAACGGCGCTCTCCCCTTCTTCACATTTTGCAAGGAGGCAAACGAATGGTCATGTTCAACAATTCCCTCTCCCACGAGATCGCCGCTATCGGGGAGGACCATGTCAGCGGCGCAACCGCTCTGGCACTGCGCGCCGCCGAGGTATTGTCCTCTTTCATCACCATCGCCCGCGATTGGCCGCTCCGCCGCCAGCGGGAGGGGCTTTTCACGCTCTGCGATCAGCTCTTCCAGGCCCAGCCGAACATGGCCCCCATCATCAACCTGTGCAGTGCGGCCATGGAAGCCGGCCAGCGTAATTTCCGCCAGCCCGGGGAATGGGCCGGCGAGGTCAGCAAGGTCGTCGAAAACTTCCACCGACAATTACTGCGCTCCAACTCCGCGATCGCCGAACTGACCCTGCCCAAACTGTCCCGCACCCCGAATTCCCTGCGCGTGCTCACCCATTCGGCCAGCAGTTCCGTCGAGGAGGCCCTCCTCCTTGCCCACCGTCATGGGCTGAAACTGTCCGTCATCTGCACCGAAACCCGCCCCATGTTGGAAGGGCGGGACATGGCTGAGCGGCTGGCCGGCGCCGGCCTGGACGTCACCCTCATTGTGGACGCCGGCATCGCCCTGGCCGTGCAGGAGAGCGACATCTGCCTCGTCGGCGCAGATGCCATCGGCCTTGGCGGGGTCGTCAACAAGCTCGGCACCTGGAGCATGGCGCTGGCGGCGCGCGAGACCGGCGTCCCCATCTACGTGCTGTGCAGCACCCTGAAATTCTGGCCGGCGGCGGCCGGCAAAGGCCCCCGCCTGGAACGCTATGACCTGCATGACGCGCGCGAGGTATATGACGGCCTGGCGCCCCTGCGGGTGCACAACCGTTACTTTGAGTATACGCCGCTGGATTGGTTCACGGCGTTCCTGACCGATGCCGGCGAAATGCGCCGCACCGACGTGACCAAATACCTGCGCCAGATGCCCTACTTCGACGCCGGCCTATTCCCCGCCTCAGGAGAGAACAACCATGAGCGTCACCACTGAGATCATCGCCATTGGCAACGAACTGCTCATCGGGGATGTGCAGGACACCAACACCCACTGGCTCTGCCAGCGCATCACGGGTCTGGGCGGCATTGTCCTGCGCGCCACCCTGATCCGCGATGACCCGCAGGTCATCGGGGAAGTCCTCCTGCAGGCCCTTCAGCGCGGCACGCGGGTCATCTTCACCACAGGCGGGTTAGGCCCCACCGCGGACGACCTGACCCTTTCCGCCATGGCGGCCGCGCTCGGCCGGCCGCTGGAGGAACACCCCGAGGCCCTGCGCATGGTGCAAGAGACCTATGCCCGCCTGGCACAGGCCGGCTATGTCGCCCACGCCGAGCTGACGCCGGAGCGGCGCAAGATGGCCATCCTGCCGGCAGGTGCCCAGCCCCTCTACAACCCAGTGGGGGCCGCACCAGGGGTGCTCCTGCGCGAGGGCGATACCATCATTATCACCCTGCCCGGCGTGCCGGCGGAACTGCAGGGCATCTTCGAACAATCGCTGACGCCGATCCTGCGGGAGCTGTACGGACAGGGCTACTACGCGGAGCGGGTGCTGATCGTGGACTGCGGGGACGAGTCCTCGCTGGCGCCGGCGGTGGATGCCGTCCAGCGCGCGCACCCGGAGGTGTATGTCAAATCCCGCGCCAAGGCGTACGGGCCGGGCGTGCGCCTGAAAATCACTCTGAGCGCGCGCGGCGATGCGCGGGATGAGGTCGAGAGCAGGCTTTCCCAGGCGCTGGAGGAACTCCAACGCCGGCTGGAAGCCCTGCACATCCCCATCGTTCAGATCTCGTGAGCTGGCCGGCGCGCCAATGCCCTCGCCAGGCCGGCCAGCAGGCCGGCCCCCCAGCATACATGCATGATGACGAACACCATCGGAAGCAGAACCGCCGGCCGGCCCTTCCAGGGCCACCCAAGCTGTACGGAAAAGCCCAGGTTCACCAGGGCATAAATGCCTAATAGGGCGAGGAGCCATGCCGGCCGGCCGAGCGCCGCGGCCAGCGCGGACAGCACAAAACCTACGGTGCCTATCAGCGCCGCAGTATGCCGCCGGCTGATGGACGCCGGATGCAGGACCATGACCTGCCCCTTCCAATATCCATAGCGGGCGTACTGCCGCGCCAGCGCGGCCAGCGTGCGGCGGGTATAGGTGCGGGAGCGAATGTGCGGATCGAACCAGACCAACCGGCCGGCACGACGCAGGCGGAAATGCAGTTCGTAATCCTCATTGGCGCCGAGGGAGGCGTTGTACAGGCCGATCTCCAGCAAATCCCGCCGGCGGAAAGACCCCAGATACACCGTATCCACCGCCCCGGCTTGCCGGGCGTGGCGAAAGGGCGCGCCGCCCATGCTGAACGGGGAACGCAGTGCGAGAGCGACCGCCTGGCCGGCGATAGTTTCGCCGACCGGGGAGATGGAGCCGCCGGCACTGCCGACCTGTGGATCGCCCCTCAGATGCGCGACACAGCGCGACACATAGTCCGGGGCGATAATGGTGTGCCCATCCACCCGCACGATGTATTCGCCGCGGGCCGCGGTGATGGCCGCATTCAGGCCGGCAGAGGCGCGCCGGCGCGGGTTCTCCACCAACCGCACCCGCCCATCCCGCGCCGCATATTCTTGCACGATCTCCCGGCTGGCGTCCGTGGAGCCACCATCCGCCGCGATGACCTCGATGCGGTCTGCGGGATAGTCCTGGTGGAGCACAGCCTCCAGGCATTGGCGCAGATGCCGCTCCTCATTCAGTACAGGGATGACAACGCTTACCAGCGGGAGCCGGTCGTCCTGCATGGCGCTCACGGGGCCTCCTGCAGGAGGGAATCAATGGCCTGCAAATCTTCGGGCAGCGCGGGGTTCGCCGGCGCGATCCGCATCGCCTCCGCCAATACCCGGCGCGCCTCGAGCAGTGCGGTGTGCCGGGGCGCCGGGTCTACCTCATACGTCGCCCACTCCCGATAGACCGCGCTCAGCCGGCGCGCCCATTCCACCTGTCTCGGCTCCGCCTTCCAGGCGGCCGCCAGCATGCGCGCCGCTTCCCCCAGGGCGGCCGCGCGTGCCTCAGGATCCGCCGTCAGCCGGCCGACCGCGATCCAGCGCTGTGCCCAGATGTCATACGCCAGCGCATCATACGGCGGGAACCTCACCGCGATCTGCAACACCCTGTCCGCCCGCTCCCCATCCCCCGCCAGCAGTGCCCGTCGGCCAGCGGCAAGGTACGCGTCTCCAGCCGCCGGCCAGCCGGCACCCACCAGGCCCACTATCAGGAGGACCGCTCCCGCCAGCCGCCAGGGCACAGCCCGCGCCGGCCCAATTGCCCTTTGCCCGCTCCGGTTCAGCACCGCCGCGGTAATAATTATACATGCCAGCATGCCGGCTGTCCCAGCCAGTATCTGTCCGCGCGGGTCGCCGCCGGCGGCGCGCACCCCGACGCCGGCGATCACCGCCGGCAGAAGGGAAAGGACCACCGCCTCCCCCCAGGAACGCGCCGGCATATTCCACGCATATACTGCCATACCCGACAGCCACATCACCGCCACCAACGGCAGGAGGTCCAACCATCCCTCCTCCCCTACCGCGACCAGCACCGCCGTCAGGCCGGCCCCTGTCAGCGCCGGCAGTGCCAGCCCGTACGCCGGCGTCCCCTCATCCTGCCCCTCCGAGGTGCCGGCCAGCAGGACGCCCAGCAGAACATACGCCAGCACGGACACGCCCGCCGTCCCGAACCCCACCATCAGGTCCACGCAGTGGCCCACCAGCGCCGCGAGCACGGCGATAACCGCCATTTCCCCAGTTCCGATAGGACGATGGGAGGGTGTACCCCCTATGGCCGCGGCGCAGCCGACCGAGACACCGCCGGCAGTGGCGATGCCGATGGCGGCCGGCCAGTACGCCGGCGGCAGGCGCCATGCCAAACCCATCGCCAGGACAACCGCCGCTCCCATTGCCCCGACCACGACCCCCCTGCTCCAGCGTGCACGCGACGCCAGCGCCCGCAGGCCGGCTATCACGCCCCCCGCTCCGAGGGCCGCCCAACAGACCAGGCCGGCGGCTCCCTCTGTGAGCAGGATATCCAGCAGGACGTTGTGCGCCCGATCCAGCAGAAGGGGCGCGGGATCCCCCACCGTAGGAGCACGGTACGTCAGATAATTCGGCAGGACCAGCCCCTGCACATCCGTGCCATATCCGAGGGCCAACC
>JACIWP010000108.1 GCA_014360855.1 Anaerolineae bacterium | reverse complement strand
CCGTGCCCTCGGGATAGGGGACATTGAGGGGCATGGTGATTGTCTCGCCGGGCTGGGCTGGCGTCAGGGGCAGACAGCCGGCGGAAAGGATCACGATGGAAAGCAGGCACAAGACCCGCAGACAGAGCGCCTTTTGCATGGGAATGCTCCTTTTTGTGTGGAGGCAAGCGACAGCCGTCTTAACTTCGGGACAGTTTCTTCTCGCCGGCGTACAGCCAGGCGCTCACCAGCGAGGGTATCACCCCCCAGATGCTGAACCATACCGGGGAGAGGCGCGCGAAATACTCCCACTGGGCGCGGTATTCCGGGACGGGCCGGCAGGGTATGGTGCTCAACAGCAGGTCGGTGAGGATGACGCCGGCCAGGCCGGCGCCGGCCAGCATAGCGGCCGACTGCACGGCCATGCGGAACTGCTGGGGTTCCAGCCGGCAGTGGTAGAGATACGAAAGCACCACATACTGTGTGCACAGCACCGCCGCCAGCGCGGAGAGGGAAAGATTAACGCCGTCCCAGAGGTGCAGTGTCCCCTGATGGATGGTGTGAAAGATGGAACCCAGGACAAAGGAGAGGATGAGGTACGATGGGAGCAGGGGGAAGTGGGATACCGACAGGACGGGCAGGGCCGCGCTCCAAAACAGCGCCAGGCCGGCAAACCAGGGGGCGCCGGCGACAAACATGGAAGTGACGGCCTCCCCGCAGACGGCGCGCTGGGTGCCAAAGGCTATCCAGAACCACAGCATGGCGCCGGCGGCGGTTCCCGCCAGCGCGGCCAGGGCCTGCCAGATACTGCGCATCTTCTCCCTCCTGACAGGGATATCGTACATGGGATGGGAGGAGATGTCAAGACGCGCCGGCGCTCGCTCTTACCCTCTACGGAAGTGGGCGGGAGCCAGGGGGTCGAGATGCCTACTTACCGAGCTGTAGCAACTGTTTCAGCATCCAGACTGCCGCGGCTTTGTCCAGCGGCTGGTTGCGGTTGCCGCATTTGGGGCTTTGCACGCAGGAGGGACAGCCGGCCTCGCAAGGGCATTCCTCAATCAAGCGCAGGGTCTCCTGCCACAGCGCCGGCAGGAGCTCAAACCCCTTCTCCGCGATCCCGACGCCGCCCGGGAAGCCATCATAGATAAAGATGCCCGGCAGGTCGGTGTCCGGATGCGCCGGCGTGGAAATACCTCCGATGTCATTGCGGTCGCACATGGCGAACAGGGGGAGCATGGCGATCATGGCGTGCTCCAGGGCGTGCAGGCCGCCGTGAAAATCCAGCCCCTCGCGCGCCAGCTCCTGCCGCCACGCCGGCGGCAGGTCGAACCACAGGGCGCGCGTCTCGAAGGTCTGCGCCGGCATATCCAGCCATTCCTCGCTCAGCACGGTATCGCTGAACTGCTGGAGCCGGCGGTAGCCGATAACCTGCTCCTCTACCCGCACCTGGCCGTAAAACGCGGTGGAGATGCCCATCTCGCGGTGGCGAAGCGAGCGCACGATGCTCAAATCACTCATGACCAGCGGCTGGGTGTAGTAATCCACATCCGCCGGCTGGAGCACCGCAAACCTGCGCTCCAGATCCAACTGCGTCACCAGGTACGTCTCCCCCTGATGGAGGTACACCGCTCCCTCATGTACCCGCGTCGGAGCGGTAGTCAGCTCGATCTCCTCCATCATGCGGAACCCGTCGGCGGCGTTCAGCAGAGACACCCGCTCCCCACTGGCCGAGCGCAGGCTCACCCGCTCCGCCGGATAGCCGATGCCCATGTAGTACCAGCGCTCGCTGCGGTATTCCAGCAGGCCCTGGTTTTCCAGGGCGATCATGGCGTCCACGAACCCCGGCCCGAACAGCTCCTCATCGGCGCTGGTCAGCGGCAGTTCGAACGCGGCGCAGGGGAGATGCCGGCCCAGGATGTAGACGTTGTCCGGCGCGATCAGGGCATGCTCCGGACTGCGCTCCAGCAGGGCCTGCGGATGGCGCATGAGGTACTGGTCAAGCGGATCATCGCGGGCGATCAGCACCGCCAGCGATTCATCCTGCCGGCGGCCGGCACGGCCGGCCTGCTGCCAGGTGCTGGCAATTGTGCCGGGATAGCCGACCAGCACCGCCGCATCCAGGTCCCCGATGTCAATCCCCATCTCCAGGGCGCTGGTGGCGGTGACTCCCAGCAGTTGCCCGTGAAACAGCTCCTGTTCGATGCGCCGGCGCTGTTCGGGGAGATAGCCGGCGCGGTACGATTTGACCCGCTCGATCAGGTGCGGCGCTCGTTCTTGCAGTGCCCGGCGCACATAGAGCAGGATCAGCTCCGCCACCTTGCGCGAGCGGGTGAAGACGATATGGCGAACGCCGGCCAAGGCCAGTTCCGTCTGCAAGAAGGCGGCTTCGCTGTTGGCACTGCGGCGCGCTGTGCGGGCCGCGTCCAGGAAGGGCGGGTTCCAGAGGACGAAGCGCTTGGGGCCGGCGGGCGCGCCGTCGTCGGTAATGACGCGCGCCGGCAGGCCTGTCAGCGCCTGCACATGTTCCCCGGGGTTGGAGATAGTGGCGGAACAACAGATGAACTGGGGGAAATTGCCGTAAAAGGCGCACAGCCGGCGCAGCCGGCGGAGCACACAGGCCACCTGGGAACCGAACACCCCGCGATAGGCATGGGCCTCGTCAATGACCACGTAACGCAGGTTGGCCAGGAAATGGGACCAGGCGGTGTGATTCGGCAGAATGCCCACGTGGAGCATGTCCGGGTTGGTCAGCAGGATGGCGGCGGACTTGCGCAGGCGTGCCCTGGCAGAACGAGGGGTATCTCCATCATAGGTCCCCAGAGGAAGCTCCCAACCCATCCGTCCCAACAGCTCCCGCAGAGCGCGAAGCTGGTCCTGGGCCAGTGCCTTGGTAGGGAACAGGTACAAGGCCCGTGCTCGGGGGTCCTCCATCATGCGCCACAGCACCGGCACATTGTAGGCCAGCGTCTTGCCGCTGGCTGTGCCGGTGGCGATGACGACGTTCTCGCCGCGCCGCACCGCGGCGATGGCTTCCGCCTGGTGCGTATAGAGATGGGTGATGCCGAGGTCGGCCAGGGCACGCGCCAGCGCCGGCGGCATGTGTTCCGCCAGCGCGGCGTACCGCGCCGGCCGCGCCGGGTACAGCTTCTCGTGCACGATCTGGCCGCGGTACTCGCGATGACGTCGGATGCGGCTCAAAAAGCCGGCGGCGTCCATGGCATCACCTCTCGTAGACGCGGCCCATGGGCCGCACCAGCAATTCCGGCCGGCCGTCCCATGTCACATCGCGCCAGCGCAGTTCGCTCACTTGCTCGACCGATGCCAGCATTTGGCGGCGCCATCCTTCCTCCGTCCAATGCCAGCCGTACACCGCCAGCCGATTGCCGCCGGCCGGCTCGAGCGTGGCGCACCGCGCCTCGGGATGGTCGGCGCACGCGGACGCGAGGATGGAAAGGGCATACGGCCGGCGGAACCGCGCCGGCGCGGATGGGTTCGCCGGACGCATCTCCCACCGCCAGAGCATCTCATTGGGATGCCCCAGACTGGATCGAGCGGGGGCGAACGGCTCCAGCCATACCGGGGGTACGTGTGCGCCGGACAGCGCTGGCCCGCCGGCCGCGGACGGATTGTCCCTCATCCACCAGACTGCCGGCGCTCCGCTCCCCGGCGCCGGCCAGAGGACGCGCCATACAGCGGACGGTGAATTCCCGGGCAGGAGCCGGCCCAGCACCGCCTCCGCCGGCGCCCCCTCAGCGAGCGTGACGCGCCCGTGTTGGCTCAGCGTCGGCACCAGCCCGAACTCCCGCACGCCATCCCGGCCGGCCACCACCAGCAGGACAGTCGACTGCATGGTCTCCTCTGAGAACCACTGGTCGAACAGGAAGTTGCCCAGGGAATAGGCGACCAGCGTGGGATGCGCCCTGTCCTTGCCCTGCACCCATTCCACCGGCTGGACCACATGCGGGTGATGGCCGATGATGATGTCCGCGCCGGCATCGGCCAACTGCTGGGCCACCCGCCGCTGATAGGCGTTCGGCAGGGAATGATATTCCTCCCCCCAATGCACGCTCACGATAATCAGGTCGGAGTCGGGGCGCGCCTCGGCGATGGCGCGGCCGGCGGTTTCGGGGTCCAGCCACATACAGCCGGCCGCGCTGGCACTTGCCTGATATGTGGCGCGCAGTCCCTCATAGGCGAAGAAGGACAGGCGCAGGCCGTTGATCTCCGTACGCCACGGCCCCTGCGCGGTCTCCCGATTTTCCCCACAGCCCACGCTGGCCATCCCCCAATCCGCCAGCGCCTGGATGGTCTCCAGCAGGCCCGGCCGGCCGTTATCCGTGGCGTGGTTGTTGGCCACCGATAGGAGGTCAAAGCCGGCCAGCGCCACCGCCTCCGCCAGGGACGGATCGGCGCGCAGGTCATACCCGCCGGCGACGCGCGGCGCGGTGGTCAGCGGCGATTCCATGTTGCCGAAGGCTAGGTCGGCGCTGTGCAGTATCGGGGCCACATGCGCAAAGGGGTATGACATTCCCTGCTGGACAATAATCTCGCCGACATGCCGGCCTACCATAATATCTCCCACAAAGGCCAGGCGCACCGTCGCATCGGATACCGGGTTCTCCGCGAGGACTGCCGGCACCCTCAAGATCATCCATATCAGCAGGCTCGTCCCAACGATCCGACACAGCCGGCGTGCCGCCGCAGACACGCTCATATGGGACCTCCAGGATGCGGGGATGCTGTCTAATGCTACAACACCCGTTGGGCTTTGACAAATCCTTTGACATTGTCCCCAAGGCAAGCTACAATGTGTGTATCAGGTGTACCCATTCCGGTTTCAGGGCATGTCGGCGCGCAGAGGCGCCGAACCAAAATATTATACCTTCGTCAATGCAAGGAGGAACCACCCATGGAAACTGGGCCTTCGTTGCCTGACCGGAACCTGGCGCTGGAGCTGGTGCGTGTGACGGAGGCGGCGGCCCTGGCCGCCGGCCGCTGGATGGGCCGCGGCGACAAGGAAGCGGTTGACCGCGCCGCCGTCGAGGCTATGCGTCTGGTGCTCAACACCATCCGCATGGACGGCATCGTCGTCATCGGCGAGGGAGAGAAAGACCAGGCGCCGATGCTGTATAACGGCGAGCGCCTGGGCACCGGTGATCCTCCGCAAGTAGACATCGCCGTGGATCCGGTCGAAGGCACCACTCTGCTGGCGCAGGGTCAGCCCAACGCCCTGTCTGTGGTGGCAATGGCGGAACGCGGCACCATGTTTTTCCCCGGCCCCATCGTCTATATGGACAAGATCGCCGTCGGGCCGGAGGCCAAGGGGGCCATTGACATCGAGGCGCCGGTAGCGGTGAATCTGCGCAATGTGGCGCGGGCGCGGGGCAAGGACATCAATGACCTGACCGTTGTCATGCTGGACCGGGACCGCCACAAGAAGCTGATCGAAGAGGTGCGGCATGTCGGCGCCCGCATCCGCCTGCTCCCGCACGGCGACGTGGCCGGCGGCCTGATGACCGCGATGGAATCCACCGGCATTGACATCCTGCTGGGTATCGGCGGTTCCCCGGAGGCTGTGCTCACCGCTTGCGCGCTCAAATGTGTCGGCGGCGAGATCCAGGCCAAGCTTTGGCCGCGCAACGAGGAGGAACGGCGCAAGGCCCTCGAAATGGGATACGACCTGAACCGGATTTACACCACGGATGACCTTTGCTCCGGGCAGAACATCTTCTTCTCCGCCACCGGCATTACGGACGGCGAGTTGTTGAGGGGCGTGCGCTACTTCGGCGGCGGGGCACGCACCGAAACCCTGGTCATGCGCAGTAAGTCCGGCACGGTGCGGCGCATCGAGGCGGTGCACCGTTGGGACAAGCTGATGAAGTTCAGCCTGATACCTTTTGATTGAGGGGAGAATGCCCGAACGAGCAAGCCGGCCGGCTGTCGGCTGGTGGCGCCGCCTGTGTAGCTGGTTCCTCACCCTGCGCGCCGCCGGCCACCGCCATTTCGGCGACCTGTACGCCGACCGGGAATCCTTCGAGAAAGCGGTTTTCGACCTCACCCGGGCCATCGAGCTGGACGCTGGCAATGCCGGCGCACTGCTCATGCGCGGCACCATTTACTGGCGTGAGCTGAATATCCCCGAACGGGCGGTGCAGGACCTCACGCGGGTGCTCCAGCTCATCCCCGGCCATGCGGAGGCGCTGTTCCAGCGCGGCTGTGCGCGCATCAACGCCGGCGACGCGGCCGGCGCGCGCCAGGACCTGGAGGAGTATCTGCGCCGCTTCCCCGCCGGCGGATGGAGCGAGCATGCCCGCCGGCTGCGCGATATGCTGGACGAGGTGCCGCTCCAGGAGGATGGAGCCGGCCGGATGGGATAAAACAGGCGGGGGGGGATTTTCCCCCGCCTGTTCTTTTCCCGTCGCGCCAAAGGCTTACCACGGCGGCTGGTCCTCGTCCTCCTCTGCCTCTTCTTCCGCCGGCTCTGCCGGCGGCTCCTCCGGCGGCGTGTCCTTGTCCGCCAGTTGGATCCAGCGGCGAGGCGCTCCCGGGTCAACCCGCTCCTCTTCCCCCAGTTCCTCTTCCGCCGGCTCAGGCGGTTCCTCGGGTTCTTCTTCCGCGGGCATGCGCGGGGACACATCCGGCTCTACCGAGGAGATGCGCCGCGGACGAGCCGCGCTGACCACCCGCACCGGCCGCTGGTACGGCGTTTCGCTGGACGGTGCGGCTCCACCGGCGCCGGCCGGCGACCCGCTCGGCGCACCCGGCGTGGATGTCGTGGGGGATGCCGACGTGGGAGGCGCCCCCGAAGCCCCGGGCTGTGCTCCCGCAGAGGAAATCGGTCCGAAGCCTGGCGGTGGAGGCGTCGCCCCAGCGCCGTACGTGCCGCTGGCCGACCCGGATTGCTTCTGCCGCCGGCGTTGTTGGAGCACCACCCCAATGATGGCCACACTGCCCAGGATAGCCATGATCAACGCCGCTGCCGCCGCAATGGTGGCGGTTTTGGAGCCGCCCAGCAGTCCCGCCGGCGTGGGTGAGGGGGTTGGCGTCGGCCGCGCCAGGGTCACCATGGGCGTCTGCTGGCCGGCGGCCCCTGCCGCCGGCGGTGGAGTGAAGGTCGCCGTCGGGACGAGCAGGGCGATGGCGGTAGGAGATGGCGTGGGGGCCGGCCGGCATGCCAGCAGGGAGATATCGTCAATGACCATCGAGGTCACGCCGCCGGCGCCGTCGTTATAGGCATTGAAGTACACCACGATGGACTGGCCGCGGAATTGGGTCAGGTTGATGCGTTGTTGCATCCAGGTGCGGCTGTTGTCGTACCACACCCGCCAGGGCAGGGCCAGGGTCGAGCCATCCGCCGGCGAGAGCACCACAAACTCCTGATGGTCCTGCCCACCGGTTTCAGTAGACATAAGATATACCCAGAAGGTGATTTCGACGTTGGCGGCATCCGCGGGGATGCTGACTGTCTGGCGTATGGACGAGAAGGTCTGCACGTTAGGCCCATCGGGGATGCCCAGCCGCATGGCGTAACTGCCGCTGTGGCGGTTGTCGGTGACCAGCGCCGGCACGCGCTCCGTGGGGCCAAGGTACCATCCCTGCGTGCCGGCCTCGAACCCGCCGTTGGAGATCAGCTCGGTGCACTGGCCGGCCGGCGTAGGATACGGCGTCCAGGGGGTGGCCGGCGGAGGCAGGGGCGTGAAGGTGGGGGTAGGGGCCTGCGGCGCCGGCGCGCAAATCTGGAACGCCACATCATCCACATATACGGCACTGCGGCCGCCCTGCCCATCGTTGAACACGTTCAGGTACAGGTCGAAGGCATAGCCGCGGAACGAGGAGAGGTCCACGTTCAACTGGAGCCAGCGCCGATCGTTGCTCACCGGGTTGCGCCAGAGCGTGGCGATGACCTGGTTGGTGCCCGGGGACATGAGGAGGATTTCCCAGTAATCCCCGCGTGGGTCAGGTTCGGTGGTGGGATAATAGAACAGGGTCAGGAGGGCGGAAGTGGCGTTGGCCGGCACCTCCAGCCGCTGGCGGATGGCGGAGCTGGAGGCGACGTTGGACTCGTTCTCGATGCCGAGGCGCATGGAGTAACTGCCGGCGTGCACTTGAGCGATACTGCGCGCCGCCGGCCGGGCGGTGGCGTCCACCCCCCAGTATCCGCCGGCCTCAAAGCCGCCGTCCTGCACCTGGTCCCAGCAGGTGACCCCGGGCGGCAGGGTTGCCGGCGGCGCCACCGGCGTGGGCGTCGGGCTGGGCCAGTACCACAGGGTGGGGGTGGGCGTCGGGGAGAGGATGGGCGTGGGCGTAGGTGTCCAGGGCCAGGTCGGCGTGGGGCTGGGGCTCCATCCGATGGGGGTGGAGGTCGGCGTGCTGGTGGGCATCACGGTCTGGGTCGGGGTGGGGGTGGGCGATTGCGGAACGCCGTGCGCTTCCAGCTCGACATGTTTGAGGTCGCCGTGCACGGTCCAGACAGGTTCGTCCGGCCCCCGCACGATGGCCTCATAGCCATTGATGGTGAAGCGGATGCGGTCGCCGGGTTGTGCGCCGGGCTGTTCCGGCCGGTCCCGGTAGCAGGGCATGACGCCGTACTGTCCGAGTGTATGGACGACGAAGGAGCCGCACCGTTTATCGCCGGCGTAGGCTACTACCTCGGACCCGACGGGCAGGGGCTGTCCGTTGAACGTGGAATTGATCCCGTAGAAGTTGACCCACTCCGGCGGCGCGCCAATGGTCCCCTGCGCCGATACGTGACTGCCGGCCGGGGCCAGGGCCGGCGAAACCAAGAGGAGGCTTATCAGCACCAGCGCTCCAAAGACCCAGCCTCGCCTGGACATTTCCATCCTCCATGCATGACGTGCGGACGGCGAGCGCGGCGTACCGCCGGCCCGCTCATACAGGTATTCTACCATAACGAGCCGGCGCTTGACAATATGGCCGGCCCATGAAAGGGCTGAGGTGGACAAAGTTTAATGTTATCCTCTATCGCGGGGGCAGGGACGTAGGGGCTGGTTTGGCCGGCGCGGGAGCGTGTGGTATCATGCAGGGAGTTCGATCGGAGCGCGGGAAATGGAACGCATCCTTTTCGCTTGGAGCGGCGGCAAAGACAGCGCCCTGGCCCTACACACGCTTCTGCAGGAGGGGAGCTGGGAGGTCGCCGGCCTTTTGACCACCGTCACCGAGGGCTACCAGCGCATCAGTATGCATGGGGTGCGCCTGGAGCTCCTCCAACAGCAGGCCGAGGCCCTGGGCCTGCCGCTTGAGCTCGTCTGGATCCCCCAGCACTGCGACAACGGGGAGTACGAGCGCCGCATGCGGGAGGTGCTGGAACGCTATCTCTCCCGAGGCGTGCAGGCCGTGGCCTTCGGCGACATCCATCTGGAGGAGGTGCGTGCATATCGAGAGCGCAACCTCGCCCGCCTGGACATGGGCGCGATCTTCCCGCTGTGGGGGAAGGCGCCGGCGGACCTCGTCCGGCAGTTCATTGCGCTGGGATTCCGGGCGGTCATCACCTGTGTGGATACCACAATGCTGGGGCGGGAATTCGCCGGCCGGGAGATCGACGCGCAACTGCTGGCCGAACTGCCGGCCGGCGTGGACCCCTGCGCCGAGAACGGCGAGTTCCACAGCTTCGTCTATGCCGGCCCCATCTTCCGCCGGCCAATCGCCTTTACCCGGGGAGAGAAGATACTGCGGGAGAACCGCTTCTATTACTGCGACCTTCTGCCGGCTTGAGCAGTGGCTGTGCCAGACTCGGCCGGGGTCCTGGCCGGCGGGCCGGCGGGGATGGCACCGCTCCGCACGCTTTCCAGCAGGGCCTGGAGCCGCGGGCGGTTGTGCCGCTGGGTGATAATCATGGGAAAGTTGAACAGGATGGCATAGACGAT